>JBEGTJ010000067.1:0-8600 GCA_041179465.1 Bacteroidota bacterium
TTTTTCGTACAAGCCTGTCACGACAAACGCGCGGTCTTCGCCGTGCTGCTTGGTGTTGAGGTCGTACTTCTTTGAAGGGGTAAGCCAGCTGAACAGCGTGCGGCTGATCGACCACTTGCCAAAGCTGGGGATCACCCAACCAAAAAAGTCGGTACCTTGGCCTTCGGGGAGTACCGTGATTTGGCTAGCGTAGTAGCCCAGGTAGCCCGACGTGCCGACGCTGGCACCCGTAAGTACGCTTCCTGAAACCACGCGGTAGGCGCCCGGCTTCATTTCGGCACTCAAGAAGGTCTCGAGGTGCGCTCCCGCCACGGCGGTGATGGCGCGGGGCTTGGCGATGCCCGTTCCGCACAGCGAAACGACGCGCTCGAGCTTGAGGTTGCCGGTGCGCGCCAGGTGGCCGATTACGACGACGTCCTGGTAGTTGAGCGTCCATACGACCTCGCCTTTGTTGAGCGGACTAATGCGGTTGATGTGCACGCTTGTGGTTCCGGCAGGGTGCGGACCCTTGAACTGGTGAATTTCAACTCCGCTGGCCTTGGTAAGGGCTGCCGAGGTTTCGTTGGCCGAGATGGAAAGCACGGTGCGCGGACTCAGGAGGCTCACCACCTGAAGGCCCTTGGCGAAGTCTTCTTCGCGGCCCGCCAGAGCAACAGCCGGAGCTACCGCGAGGGGCTGCGTGGCCATCGCGTTGACAAACACCGCTTTGGGCTGGGAACTTGGGTTTGCGATGCGCCCGTAGGGACGGGCTTCGATCAAGGACCACGCTCCGGCGCTCAGCAACCACTGAATCGCGTCTTCGCGGTTCGCGGGGGTGCCGGCCGGTACCGAGCGGTAGCTGGTCTGGGCGTCTGCAAGGACTACCACTGCCAAAATTTTGCGCTTGTCGCCGCGCTCAATCCGCGCCACTTCGCCGCTAACGGGGGACGCAACGGCAATCTGAGGGTTGACTTTGTCGGTGAAAAGAATGTCGCCGGCGAGCACGCGGTCGCCTTCTTTTACCGCGAGTTTCGGGGCGAGGCCGCGGAAGTCGCTCGGGCGAACCGCGTAAACCGAGGCGCTGAGGTGGCCATCGACGATGGCTTCGGGAGCACCAAGGATCGGGAGGTCGAGACCGTTCCGAACAGAATGTACGTTGGGCATAACTGCAAAAATTTCGGCGCAAAGGTACATTAGACCCTGTGCAAAAAGGTGATTATTTAACATGTTTTTAGCACCTTTAAACCATGCAAATAACCCGTTGGGCATGGGCCCTGATGGCCTTCGCGATCGCTTCGAGCCGACTGCTTTGCCAAGCACCTGAAATAAAGAAAGATAGCCTCATTCACAGCGTGCTTTTGCACCCTGTGGACCGCGTCGATGCTCCGGCCGTGGTCGGCCTCGGTCAGCCCCGTGCGCTGCAGCTCCGCTTTGACGACTTCAGCCAATCGGTACTGCCCCTGCGCTACGTGTGGGTGCACTGCGACCGCAACTGGCAGCCCTCCCCCATTATTGCGTCTGAATTTTTGAGCGGATTTTGGGAAGGCCAAATCGCCGAAGGCCGCTTGGCATTCAACACCTACCAGGGCTACAGCCACTACGAAATGCAGCTGCCTGAAGAGAGCAGCATGCCCGTGCTGTCGGGGAACTACTACCTGCGGATTTTTGCCGACGACCAGCTGCTGCTTCAGCTCCCCGTGGTGTTTGCCGAGGGTCCGAGCGCGCTCCAGGTGGCCGTGCGCCGCCCGGTCGCAGCGAAGTGGACGGACCGCTATCAGGAGGTGGATGCGTGGTTTCCGTGGGACGCCAGCCGCACCCAAAACCCATTCAGCGACGTGCGACTGGCCGTGCTGCAGAACCGCGACTGGAACAGCTACCGACTGCTCGCCCCCCGTTTTGCCCAAGGAGACCGGCTGGACTTTGACTACAACGGCGGCGAAAACGCCTTTTTGGCCGGAAACATATTTCGCTTTGCCGACACCAAGGCCCTGCCCTCGCCCTCGCTTCGCGTAACCCGGTACGAATTGGGAGATCGCTGGGTGGGCTTTGTGCGCCAGGACGTCGCGGCGGGATTGGGAGCCTACGTGCGCCAGGATGATGCGCGCGGAACGTTTGTTCCGCGGTCCGCCCGAGGCGACGCCCACACCCAAGCCGACTACGTGTGGCTGGATTTTGAACTCAAAGACTCGGAAGGTTGGGGCGGCCGGCGCATTGCACTCGAAGGCGATTTCAACCAGTACCAACCCGGACCCGAACACGTGCTGCGCTTCGACGAAGGCCGCGGAGCCTACGTCGGGCGGATGCTGGTGAAGCAAGGGTATTTGGAGTACCGGTACCGCGACCTCAATGCCGGAGCCGACGGGCTGGACTGGACCGAAGGCAGCCACAGCCGTTCCGCCAACCAGTACACCGCCGTCGTGTACGCGCGGCTTTGGGGCGAACGCTACGACCGCGCCGTGGCCGTGCGCACCGTCGACGTGACCGACGGGGCCCAACTGCGCATGGAGCTCGGGCAATAGGCCTACCTTTGCCGCGATGCAGCACCTGGGTACCGATTTAGCTCGCGCCGCGTCGGTACTGCGTTCCGGCGGACTTGTCGGCATGCCCACCGAAACGGTTTACGGTTTGGCCGCGAACGCGCTCGACGAGGTGGCTGTGGCCCGCATTTTTGACGCCAAAAACCGGCCGCACTTCGACCCATTGATCGTGCATCTGGCCGACTGGAACGACGTCGACCGCGTGGCCGCCGACGTGCCGGCCGAAGCCCGTGCCCTGTGGGCCGCCCTGGGGCCTGCGGCGCTCACCTACGTGCTGCCGAAACGGCCTGAAGTGCCCGATTTGGTCACTTCGGGGCTCGATTCGGTGGCTGTTCGAATTCCCCAGCTCGAATTGGCCCGCCAACTCATCGCTTCAGCCGGAGTGCCGGTGGCCGCGCCCAGTGCGAATCCGTTTGGGTTTGTTTCGCCGACCACCGCCCAGCACGTCGCCGACCAGCTCGCCGATCAGGTGGACTACATTCTCGACGGCGGACCCTGTTCGGTGGGCGTCGAGTCGACCATCGTCTCGTGGCCTGAAGGTCGGGCGGTGGTGCTGCGCTTGGGCGGAATTCCCGTGGAGGTCCTCGCAGACGTTTTGGGCTACGTGCCTGAGGTGCAGCGCTCTTCGAGCCAGCCGAGCGCTCCGGGAATGCTGGAGTCGCACTACGCCCCGGGCAAGCCCGTGGTGCTGGTTCCCCAGGGATTTGACTGGGCAACCGCCCCGCGCTCGCCCGAGGTGCGCCTTTTGGCGTGGAGTTTGGGTGCGCACGGTCTTGAGGCCCTGACTACCTCGGGCAGTTGCCGGCAGGGTGCCCAGCGGCTGTTTGCCGCCCTTCGCGAGTTTGCCGCCAGCGACGAGCAGGTGCTGTGGATGGAGCTCGCCCCTGAAGAAGGTTTAGGTCGGGCGATTAACGACCGGCTGCGCCGCGCCGCCCACCGCGCTGAAGGCTGAAGTTTTGCCCGAGGTACACGCGGCGCACGACCTCGTCTGCGGCGAGCTCCTCTGCGGTTCCGCTCTTGATGATTTTGCCCTCAAACATGAGGTAGGTGCGGTCGGTGATGGCCAGGGTTTCGTGCACGTTGTGGTCGGTGATGAGCACGCCAATGCCCCGCTCGTCGGCCAAGCGCGCCACGATGGCCTGAATGTCTTCAACGGCAATGGGGTCGACGCCCGCAAAGGGCTCGTCGAGCAAAATGAATTTGGGGTCAGAGGCCAGGCAGCGCGCGATCTCGGTGCGCCGGCGTTCCCCACCCGAAAGCAGGTCGCCGCGGTTCTTGCGCACGTTGACGAGGCTGAATTCTTCAAGGAGTTCTTGGGTTCGGCGGACCACTTCGGCCCGTGGGAATCCGCGCCACTCCAAAACCGCCGCAAGGTTGTCTTCGACGCTCAGTTTGCGGAACACCGAGGCCTCCTGCGCGAGGTAGCCGATGCCGAGCTGCGCGCGGCGGTACATGGGAAGGTCGGTCACGTCGTGGCCGTCGAGGAGCACGCGCCCTTCGTCGGGGCGGACCAAGCCCACGACGCTGTAGAACGACGTGGTTTTGCCTGCTCCGTTGGGACCGAGCAGACCCACGATTTCTCCTTGGTTCACGGTGAAGCTGGCTCCGTCGACCACCTTACGGCCGCGGTAGGTTTTCACGAGGTGTTCGGCGTGCAGGGTTTTCATTGGTTGGAATCAACGCGGTTTTTGCGCTGAACGTGTGCCAAGCGGCTGAGTCCGATGCTGAGTTCGTACAGTAGCGCCACCGGAAGCGAAACCACAATCTGGCTGAAGACGTCGGGCGGGGTAATGACGGCGGCCACGGCCAGGATTCCGATCCAGGCGTGCCGACGGTAGGTGCGCATGCCCTCGGGCGTGGTGATTCCGAGGCGCGACAGCAAGTAGACCGCGACGGGGAGTTCAAATAAGAGTCCGCTCGCGACCACCACGCTGGTGACCGTCGACAGGTAGGACGACATTTCGAAGAGGTTCTGGATTTCGCCGCTGACCGAATAGGTGGCGAGAAACTGCAAGCTCAGCGGTACGATGAGGTAGTAGCCAAAGAGGGCTCCGAGAAAAAAGAGCAGGGAAGCCGAGCCGATGAACAGGACCGATAGGCTCCGTTCGCGCGCCGTAAGGCCGGGACTTATAAAGCGCCAGAGTTCAAAAAGCACCAACGGAAAGGCCACGATGAGGCCGACCACCAGCGAAAGCCACATGTGCAGGCTGAACTGCCCTGCCATCTGGGTATTGAGCAGTTCGAGTTCAAAGCCACCGATGCAGAGCGAAGGCAGTTCCAAGTAGGTGCCCGCCTGGCAAAAGAGTTGGTATGTGATGAACTGCGGTTCTTTGGGGGCGAGCAAAACCTGGGCAAAAATCCAGTCCATGAAGACGAAGGCCACCACCGCGCCCGCCAGGATGAAGCCCGACGCCCGCATGAGGTGGGTGCGCAGCGCCGCTAGGTGGGCCAAAAACGGCATGCTCGATCCTTCAGACATGCTGCAAAGGTAGGATTGGTCGTACCTTCAAGTTTTGGTGCAATTTTGCGCCGCTTTTTTCACCGCCTATGGCCACGTTTGATACGGCAAAGAGCCGTGCCTTATTGAAGTCCTTTTTTGGTTTTGACGACTTTAGGGGCCGCCAGAGCGAGGTGGTTGCGTCGGTTATGGGCGGCCACGACACGTTTGTCATGATGCCGACGGGCGGGGGCAAGTCGCTCTGCTACCAGCTGCCGGCATTGGACCTTCCGGGGGTTGCCGTGGTCGTTTCGCCCTTGATTGCGCTGATGAAAAACCAGGTGGACGCGCTGCGGAGTTTCGCCGATTCCGACGGAGTGGCCCATGTGTGGAATTCGTCGCTCACCAAGCGCGAAATGGTCGTAGTCCGCCAGGACCTGTCAGCGGGCCGCACCAAGCTGCTGTACATGGCGCCCGAATCGCTGAACAAGCAAGAGAACATTGATTTTTTGCGCGAACTGAACGTTTCGTTCTATGCCATCGACGAGGCCCACTGCATTTCAGAATGGGGGCACGACTTCAGGCCCGAGTACCGCATGCTGCGCCAGGCGATGAACGCCATCGGCCGCCGCCCGATTTTGGCGCTGACGGCCACGGCCACGCCCAAGGTGATGTCTGACATCCTCAAGACCCTCGAGATTCCCGAGGCCACCGTGATCACCACCAGCTTTAACCGCCCCAATCTGGCGTATGAGGTCGAGGCGAAGACCGCCAACGTGGAGCGCGACGTGGTCCGCCTGCTACGGGACTATGCCGGGCGTTCCGCCATTGTGTACTGCCTGAGCCGCCAAAAGGTCGAGGAGCTCGCCCAAGTGCTGCAACTGAACGGAATTTCGGCCCTACCCTACCACGCCGGGCTCGACGCCGGGTCGCGAAGCCGCCACCAAGACGCGTTTTTGAACGAAGAGGTCGACGTCATCGTGGCGACGGTCGCCTTTGGGATGGGGATTGATAAGCCCGACGTGCGCCTGGTCGTGCACCACGACATGCCGCGCAGCCTCGAGGGCTACTACCAGGAGACCGGTCGGGCCGGGCGCGACGGCGGCGAAGGGCGTTGCGTCACGTTTTATGCCGAGAAGGACTTGGAGAAAATGGACAAGTTTTTGTCGCGCAAGCCCGTGGCGGAACAAGAAATTGGACGCCAGCTCCTCTTAGATGCCCGGGCCTATGCCCTGACGTCAAGCTGCCGCCGCAAGTTCCTGCTTCACTACTTCGGCGAACCCTATGCCGAGCCGAACTGCGGGAACTGCGACAACTGCACGAGTCCGCAGGTCGGGCACGACGCCACCGAGCACGCCCGACTGGTTCTCGAAACGGTTGAGTTGGGCCGCGGACAGTTTCGCGCGCTCCAAGTGGTCAACACGCTCATCGCGAACGAAACGGCGATTCTCAAAACCCTGGGCGCTCGCGGATTGGCAACCTGGGGCAAGGGACAAAGCCATGCAGCAGGGTACTGGGACGATTTGATTCGGCAGTTGATGCTGGCGGGAATGCTCGAGAAGGACTTGGAGCGGTACGGCATTTTGTCGTTAACCGCCGCGGGCCGCGCCCTTCAAACGGGGTCCGGTTCGTTTGCCGCGGTTCCCTACCGCGCCTTTGATGAAGAAGACGTTGCGGTGGGCGGAACCGGGTCGCCGCGCCGGGCCGCCGCGCTCGACCCCGAGCTTTATGCGGTGCTCAAGGAGCTGAACCGCAAAATGGCGCGCACCCGAAGCATTCCGCCTTATGCCCTGTTCTCGGAGGCCTCGCTGAACGAGATGGCCACGTCTTATCCGCTGAGCGTTGAAGAGCTTAAAACAATTCCGGGCGTGGGCGAGGCGAAGGCGAAGCGATTTGGCGCCGAGCTTGTCGCCGCAGTGCAGGAGCACGTGGACGCGCACGGCATCGAACGCCCCGGCGATTTTGCCATTCGCAGCGCCGGGCAAAAAGGAAACCTCAAGCTGTACGTGATTCAGTCGGTGGACCGCAAGCTGGGACTCGAAGAAATCGCGCGGAGCAAGCAAATTTCCGTCGACGAGCTGCTGTCGGAGATGGAGAACATTGTGCGCAGCGGAACCCGGTTGAGCCTGGACTACTTGATCGAGGAGTACCTCGACGACGATTCGCTCGAAGAAATCACCGAGTACTTTGCCGACGAAAGCGAAGAGGGCGCACTGGACGAAGCCGTACGCCACTTTGACCAAGAGTACGGAGCGCTCGAGCTGCGCCTGGCACGGCTGCGCTTTTTGTGCAGTGTGGTGTAGTTAGTTGGCAAGGTTGGTAAAATTGGCTAATTGGTTTATTAGCTCAAAGATTATCAACCTGCAAAGACGGCTAAGCAGTGGCAAGCACTTTGTTAAAGTTCTTGTAGATTTAGACCATGAAGTGTCGTGCTAGTGTTTTGAATCCATCGATCTCCCTAGCCGCTTTTCCTAACTGATGAAGACCAGAATATTAACCAGTTTCTTGTTAACTGCTTTCGCTTCGTTTGCACAGGACACTATTTACACAAACTCTATTGGCGAAAAATTTTCAAAAGCTGAATTAACTGAATACATAAAAGCATATCAATTGACACTACCAAATGGAAAATATATCCAGGCTGAAATAGTACATAAACTTGCCAATATTGATTCAATTTTATTAAGTTTTTCTTTACTGATTTCATCTGAAGAGCCAAAGGAGTTAATCATTGAACGTTCATATTTATCTTCATTAGGAACCTTGTTTCCAAATTTTACATTTTCGTCAAATACTTCTCAACGTCTCTCTTCTTATTATGGAAAACCAATATTTATAAATTTTTGGTACACAAGCTGTCCTCCCTGTATTGCAGAGATTCCTGTTTTAAACAAGTTTCAAGAACAATACGAGGATCAAATGACCTTTATCGCAATAACATTTGAACCTGATGAAAGCGTTAAAGAATTCCTTGAATATTCTCCATTTAACTTCATTTTTCACGTGAATGAAAGGGAGATTCAAAAAACCCTCAAACTTGATTCGTATCCCTCCAATATTATTTTGAATTCTGATGGTGAAATAATTAGAATTTTTGGAGGTGTTCCCTACAAAATTATTGACGGCCAACGAGTAATTGGCGAAGGGCAAGAAATTGAAAATGAAATAAAGAAAATTATAGCAGCAAACAAAACCGGTAAGCAATAGCATCCAATTGGACGTTAATGCTCATGTCCAAACCAACTGGAAAAATATCAAAATGACCGAGAAAACAGTACGACACTATTCTACTTCAGAAGCGTTCCTTTCGATGGAGGAAATTCTTGTATCGGTGTTACTACATTAAGAGTGAGCAAATTTCAAACTCATTCGCACACAAGAATTAATAGATTTAGCCATGAATATTAAAATCATTTTATTTTTTATTTGCACATTGGGCTGGAAACAAGCCGTAGCTCAAAACAACAAAAATCGAATATCAATAAGAGCAAGCTTAGGTCAATCAATGTATGACCAATTGGACAAAACATTGCCCTACAATCAAGGCCCAAACTTGCGAATGGCATTTGAGAACGATATAAATGTCCGTGCACCATTCGAAGTTTCATACCAAAAGCTATGCTCAATTGGTCAATGGATTGGCTTGA
>JBEGTJ010000068.1:0-8457 GCA_041179465.1 Bacteroidota bacterium
CAGGTTGGCAAAAAAGTGCAAATGCAGGATGGGTAAGTGCTCCATGCCCCAAATATAGCGGAATTCCTAGCGCTTGCGCAGGCGGATGCTCTTGGGCGTCACCTCGACAAACTCGCCGGTTTGCACGTATTCAAGGGCCTCCTCGAGGCGCAGCACCTTGGCGGGCGCGATGCGCATTTTTTCGTCAGATCCCGAGGCGCGCATGTTGGTGAGCTTCTTGCCCTTGGTCAAGTTGACTTCGAGGTCGTTGCCGCGCGTGTGCTCGCCCACAATCTGCGACTTGTAGATTTCTTCGCCGGGTTCGATGAAGAAAATCCCGCGGTCCTGCAGGCGGTCGATCGAATAGGCGAGGGCGGTGCCTTGCTCCATGGAGATCAGCGAGCCGTTCATTCGGCGCGGAATCTCGCCGCGCATCGGCTCAAAGCCGGTGAAGCGGTGGTTCATAATGGCCTCTCCGGCGGTGGCCGTCAGCAGCGCCGAGCGCATGCCAATGATGCCGCGGCTCGGAATCTTGAACGTAACCACCATGCGGTCGCCCTTGGGGGTCATGTTGGTCATTTCGCCCTTGCGCAGGCTGGCCATTTCCACGGCGGTCCCGCTGTTTTCCTCGGGAAGGTCAATGATGAGCTCTTCGACGGGCTCGCACTTGACCCCGTCGATTTCTTTGGTGATGACGGTGGGCTGGCCAATTTGAAGCTCGTAGCCTTCGCGGCGCATCGTCTCGATCAAAATCGAGAGGTGAAGCACTCCGCGGCCGTACACATAAAACGAGTCGGCGGTCGCCCCCGGAACCACGCGCAGCGCCAGGTTCTTCTCGAGCTCTTTTTCGAGGCGGTCTTTGAGGTGGCGGCTCGTCACGAACTTGCCTTCGCGGCCAAAAAACGGCGAGTCGTTGATCATAAACAGCATGCTGAGCGTCGGCTCGTCGATCGCGATCGTGGGCAGCCCCTCGGGGTTTTCGGCGTCTGCAATCGTGTCGCCGATTTCAAAACCTTCGATTCCGGCCACGGCGCATAGGTCGCCGGCCTGGACTTCGCTTACTTTGGCCTTGCCCAGTCCTTCAAACGTAAAAAGCTCCTTGACTTTGGCTTTGGTAATGCTGCCGTCGCGCTTCACAACCGAAACGTTTCCGCCCTCCTTGAGGATGCCGCGGTGCAGGCGTCCGATGGCCATGCGGCCTTGGTAGCTGCTGTAGTCGAGGCTGGTGATCAGCATCTGCGGGGTGCCGGTGCGGACCTCGGCCGCGGGAACGTGCTCCAGCACCACGTCGAGCAAGTGCTCGATGTGTTCGGTCGGCGTCTTCCAGTCGGGACCCATCCAGTTGTTCTTGGCGGAGCCGTACACGCACGGAAAATCCAACTGCTCCTCGGTCGCGTCGAGCGAGAACATCAAGTCAAACACCATCTCGTGGGCCTGCTCAGGGTCGCAGTTGGGCTTGTCGACCTTGTTGACCACGACAATCGGGCGCAGCCCCATCTGCAGGGCCTTTTGCAGTACAAACCGGGTTTGGGGCATCGGGCCCTCAAACGCGTCGACCAGCAGGAGCACCCCGTCGGCCATATTGAGCACGCGCTCGACCTCGCCGCCAAAGTCGGCGTGGCCCGGAGTGTCAATAATGTTGATCTTGACCCCCTTGTAGGTAACGCTCACGTTCTTGGCGAGGATCGTAATGCCGCGCTCGCGCTCGAGGTCGTTGTTGTCGAGGATTAACTCTCCGGTCTCCTGATTCGTGCGAAACAGCTGGCAGTGGTGCAAGATTTTGTCAACCAGGGTGGTTTTGCCGTGGTCAACGTGGGCGATAATCGCAATATTTCGAATCGGAGTCATAAGAGAACGGGTAGGGAAAAAGCGCCGCAAAGGTACGCCTTTCCGCAGACCTGGCCTCTTCTACTCCAGATTATCAAATCGGTACAGCGGATCGAGATCGAAATCGTGCCCCACTTCGCAGAGCGGATTGATCAACCCGTCTTGGAGTCCGTACACCCAGCCGTGGAGGGTGGGCGCCTTGCGTTCCTTCCAGGCCCGCTGGATCACGCTCGTCTTGGCAAGGTTCTGCACCTGCTCGCGCACGTTGAATTCCACCAGGCGGTTCACGCGCTCGGTGGGGTCCTCGCTGACGTCAATCTCGGCGGAGTGCAGTCGGTGTACGTCTTTGATGTTGCGCAGCCATTTGTTAATGATGCCAAACGAGTTGTTGGTGAGCGAAGCCGCAACCCCGCCGCAGCCGTAGTGTCCGCACACGATCACGTGCTCCACCTTCAGGTAGTGCACGGCGTACTCGAGCACCGAAAGCAAGTTGAGGTCGGTGTGCACCACCATGTTGGCGATGTTGCGGTGCACAAAAATCTCTCCCGGCGCGGTGCCCGTAATGGTGTCGGCCGGAACGCGGCTGTCGCTGCACCCAATCCACAGGTACTTGGGCGTTTGGATGCTCGAGAGCCGGTTGAAGTACTCGGGGTCGTCGTGGTGCCGGCCTTCAGACCAGGCCTTGTTGGCGAGCAGAAGTTGGTCGATGTCGCGCATAGCGTGGGGAATAGATTGGGGTCAAAGGTTGGTGAGGTAGTCTTGGTGCGGACTCCGGCGCACGGTAACCTCGATGCCCAATAGGGCGGAATGCGTGGCGAAGTCGTGCACGACCTCCAAGATGTCGGGGTCGACAAAGTCCGCTTGGGTGAAGTCGACCAGGAGCTTGCAGCCCTTGGGCAGCTTTTCGAGGGAATCCTTGAGCTTGCCTTTGTTGAGAAAGCTCACGTTGCGGCGAAGCTGCAAGATGTAGTTGATTCCGAGGTGCGTGAGCGACACCGTGCTCTTAAAGTCGTTGAGGGCAATGAACACCGTGGCCACCAGCAATCCCACCGAGATGCCCTTGAGCAGGTCGGTGAGCAAAATGGCCAGCACGGTGACCGCAAACGGAATCCACTGCATGATGCCCTGGCGCACCAACGGCCGCACCACCTTGGTGGGGTGGGTCAGCTTGTAGCCCGTGGCAATGAGCACCGCCGCCAGGGTTGAAAGCGGAATCTGATTGAGCACGGGGGTCAGCAGCAGCACGCTCAGCGCCAAAATCACCCCGTGGGCCACGGCACTCCAGCGCGACTGGGCGCCAGCCTGTGCATTGACGCTGGTGCGCACGACCACCGAAGTGACCGGGAGTCCGCCGAGCAGGCCCGAAGCCATGTTGCCAACCCCCTGCGCCATGAGTTCGCGGTTGGTCGGAGTCACCCGTTTGAGGGGGTCAATTCGGTCGGCGGCCTCGATACTCAGGAGGCTCTCTAGGCTCGCAATCACCGCGAGGGTGAGGGCGACGGTCCAAACAGCGGGATTGCCGAGGGCACTCCAATCAGGGGCGGACCAGGAGCTGCCGAGCGACGGAAGCTGCACGCGGTGCGCCTCGGAGACGGCCCAGTCGGCCCCGAGCAGGTCGGGAAGCGCGCCCGCCAGGAGGCTTCCGCCCGCGACCGCAAGAAGAGCCGACGGCAGCATTTTGCCCAAGGCCGATCGGGTGTAGCCCGTGGCGTCGGCCACTTGGAGCCAGAGCAGCGACGCGATTCCGACCAGAGTGGCCCCGGGGCTGAAGGCGCCCAGGGCGTGCAGCATGCTGCTGAAGGTGTTCTCGGGACCGGGCTGGTCGAAGCCCTCGTCGCCAAAGAAGTCGGCGTCGTAGCCCACGAGGTGCGGAATCTGCTTGAGTATGAGAATGAGTCCGATGGCCGCCATCATGCCTTTAATGACCGTATTGGGTACGTAGTGCCCAACGACCCCCAGCCGCAGAAGGCCGAGCACCACCTGCATGGCCCCCGCCAGCACCACGGCAACCAAAAAGAGCTCAAACGCGCCCAGTTCGAGAATCGCACTGAATACCACCGTCGTCAAACCCGCTGCCGGCCCCGAAACACTCAAGGGCGATTTGCTGAGCAGTCCCACTACGACGCCGCCCACGACTCCGGCCACCAGGCCACTGAGCAACGGAGCGCCCGAGCCGAGCGCAATGCCAAGGCACAAGGGCAAGGCTACAAGAAAAACGACAAGGGCGGCGGGCAAATCGGCCCGGAGGTCAGCGGAATTCAGTTTCATATTAAATCGATAGATAGCGAATATAAGCGAGTTCAATGCCTGAACTTCGAACGCTCTTGCAACAATTTCGGGCAATCCGAGTTCATTACTTGGGTATAAAAAGTCCAATCCGAGTAAGTTGGATTACCTTTGGCGCCCCTTTTAACTCCACTCCATGCGCACTAAGTACCAAGACCTTATCGAACAGACGTTCGAGTGGCCGCAGCAAGAATTCTCGACGCACGACTCGGAACTGTATTGGCATGACATCCCCGTGATGGAGATCATCAAGCAGTACGGAACGCCCTTGAAGGTCACCTACGTGCCCAAAATCTCGGAACACATTCAGCGGGCCAAGCGCATGTTCAACGTGGCGATGGCCAAAGTGGACTACCAGTCAGACTACCATTTTTGCTACTGCACCAAGTCGTCGCACTTTCAGTTCGTGCTCGACGAAGCCCTGAAAAACGACATTCACCTCGAGACGTCCTCGGCCTTCGACATCAACCTGATTGAAACGCTTGAGGAAGAAGGACGCATCACTAAAGACCAGTTCGTCGTCTGCAACGGCTACAAGCGCGCCCAGTACACCGAGAACATTGCCCGCCTCATCAACAACGGGTGGACGAGCGTGATTCCCGTGCTCGACAACCGCGAAGAGCTCGAGTTGCTCATGGAACAGGTGAATCCAGAGAACGCGCATCCGGTCAAAGTAGGCATACGCATCGCGGCCGAAGAAGAGCCCAAGTTTGAGTTCTACACGTCGCGCTTGGGCATCGGATACAAGGAAGTGGTTCCGATGTACAAAAACTACATTCAGAACATTCCTAATGTTGAGTTGAAAATGCTCCATTTCTTCATCAACACGGGCATCAACGATACCGCCTACTACTGGAACGAGCTGAACAAAGCCGTGCGGGTTTACATTCAGTTGAAAAAAATCTGTCCTTCGCTCGATTCCCTGAACATCGGCGGCGGATTTCCCATCAAGAACAGCCTCTCGTTCAACTACGATTACGAGTACATGGCTGAGGAAATCATCGCCCAAATCAAGCAGACGTGCAACGCCGAGGGCATCGAAGAGCCCCACATCTTCACCGAGTTTGGAAGCTACACGGTGGGCGAGTCGGGCGCGACCTTTTACAGCATCATGGGCGAGAAGAAGCAAAACGACCGCGAAAAGTGGTACATGATCGACTCGAGCTTCATGACGACGCTTCCCGACGCCTGGGCCATCAACAAGCGCTTCATCATGCTGGCGATCAACAACTGGGACCTCGACTACGAGCGCGTGCTCTTGGGCGGACTCACCTGCGACAGCGACGACTACTACAATTCAGAACAGCACTCCAACGCCATCTTCTTGCCCAAACTCAAGGGGGAGACCCCGCAGTACATCGGGTTTTTCAATACGGGAGCCTACCAAGAGTCGATTGCGGGCTACGGCGGAATCCAGCACTGCCTTATTCCGGCACCCAAGCACGTAGTCATCAGCCGCGACGCCAACGGAGACTGGAACACCCGACTGTTCGCCAAAGAGCAGAGCTACAAGTCCATGCTCAAAATTCTCGGCTACTAAGCCTTTGGGGAGCCCTTGGGGCTCCGTACGTTTGTTCAGCAATCCTTCTAATTCCCTTCTGCCATGCCTCGCGGACCTATTTCTCAATTCATCGAAAACCACTACAAGCACTTTAACGCCGCCGCCCTCGTCGACGCCGCCAAAGGCTATGAAGCGCACCTGACCGCGGGCGGAAAAATGATGGTCACCCTCGCCGGAGCCATGTCGACGGCCGAACTGGGCCGCTCCTTGGCCGAAATGATTCGCCAGGGCAAAGTCGACATCATTAGCTGCACCGGCGCCAACCTCGAAGAGGACCTCATGAACCTCGTAGCCCACAGCCACTACGAGCGCGTGCCCCATTACCGCGACCTCACGCCGGCCGAAGAGCGCGACCTGCTCGACCGCGGGCTCAACCGCGTGACCGACACCTGCATCCCCGAAGAAGAAGCCTTCCGCAAGCTGCAGCACCACATCCACAAAGTGTGGTCCGCGGCCGAAGCCAAGGGCGAGCGCTATTTTCCGCACGAGTACATGTACCAAATGATTCGCCTGCCGGAGTTTGCCGCCGAGTACGACGCGGCCGTCGACCCCGCCAACTCGTGGATGCTGGCCGCCGCCGAGCGCAACCTGCCCCTCATCGTCCCAGGCTGGGAAGACAGCACCATGGGCAACATCTTCGCCAGCTACGTCATCAAAAACGAACTCAAGGCGAGCACCATGAAGTCAGGCATCGAGTACATGGCGTGGTTGGCGGACTGGTACGTAGCCAACTGCCGCAACCCCAAAAACCCGACCGCCCCGTCGGTGGGCTTCTTCCAGATCGGGGGCGGCATCGCGGGCGACTTCCCCATCTGCGTCGTCCCGATGCTCTACCAAGACATGGAAATGGAGGACATTCCCTTCTGGGGCTACTTCTGCCAGATCTCCGATTCGACCACTTCCTATGGGTCCTACAGCGGAGCCGTTCCCAACGAAAAAATCACCTGGGGCAAGCTGGACATCGACACGCCAAAATTTATTGTCGAGTCTGATGCTACAATCGTTGCCCCGCTTATGTTTGCGTGGATACTCAAATGGTGATCTACCCCCATGGAAAAGCGACGCATTATCGTTGACTATAAGAATATTACCTCGGACCAGCTGTCGCTGATCACCGATCGTTACCCGGAGGGTTTTGCGCCCGAAGACATGATTTCGTTCAAAAATTCCAAAGGAGAGACCGTTCGCGCGGTGCCTTTGGAGACCGAAGACACCAAATACCTCTTCAAAGTTTCGATCGAAATGGAGCGGCGCATGGAAGCCTTCATGGACGAAGACGACGACAGCGAACCCGCCTCCGACGAGGACGCCGCCCCTGAGGCCGACGTCGCCGAAGACCTCGACGACTAACCCGCCTCCCGCACCTTTTTGGAATCCGGCTCGGTTGCGGGCTGGATTTTTTTTGGCTGACTGGCTGACTGGCTGACTGGCTAACTAGCTAACTGGTTAATTGGCTAACTGGTTAATTAGCTAATCGGCTAGTTAGCCAGTCAGCTAATCGGCTCGTCAGCTAATCGGCTAGTCAGCTAATCGGCTAATTGGCTAGTTAGCTAGTTGGCTAATTGGCTAGTCGGCTAATTGGCTAGCTGCGCGATTAGCGGCGGTGGTAGGATCCGCCTCGGGCGTAGGCGCGGCTGGTCCAAACGAGTTCTGCGAGGGCTGAAAGGACGTGTTCGGTGCTGAGGCCGGTGGCGTGCTGCAGTTCTTCGACGCGGCGGGGGCCGTCTAAGGCTTGGAGCACGGCGGCGAGGTGTCCACTTAAGGGCTTCAGTTCCTTGGCGGGGCTTCGGGCGGACCAGCCTAGGTGGGCCATGACCTGTTCGGGGTGAAGGGCCATTTGGGCGACGTGGTCGGCAATCAGGCTGAGGCATCCTTGGCTGTGGACGTCGTGCACCCGCCCCGGGAGGGCAAAAACGCTGCGGTCGTATCCGTTGGCCAGTTTGGCGGTGATGGAGGCGCCGCTTTGCATGGAGGCCTCCACGACGAGCACGGCGTCGCAAAGGCCGGCGATGATGCGGTTGCGTTTGGGAAAGTGGCCCGCACGGGCCGGAACGCCGAAGGGCCATTCAGAGATCCAGGCGCCACCCGACTGCAGGATGCGCTCGGCGAGCCGCGCGTTGGCGCGCGGCTGCGCGGCGTCGAGGCCGTGGGCCAGCACCGCCCAGGTCGGAAGCCCCGACCGCAAGGCCTCGCCGTGGGCGGCCGCGTCGATGCCCAGGGCAAGCCCGCTGACGATCGTGGGTTGGGCCGCCCCGAGCGCGTGCACCCAAAACTCCGTGTGGAGCAGGCCGTCGGGAGTGGGCGATCGGGTTCCGACCACCGAAAGCACGCGGTCGCTTTCTTCGAGCGTTCCGCGCACAAAAAGCAACGGCGGCGGGTCGTTCGTGTGGGCGAGCCGCTGCGGGTACTCGGGCGCCTCAAGGGGGATGCACCGAATTCCGTGGTCGGCGTGCTGCTGCACCATGCGCCGCACCTCGTGGAGCTGGTGCATGACGGTCTTGTTCCAGCGCCCGGGAATGTGCTGCGATTCCTGCTGAAAGTCGGCCAACGTCGGCGCCAGTTGCCGCAGCCAAGTGAGGGGTTGTTTGTGCTCGGCCTCAATCAGGCGGAGCGCAAGAAGGTATTCGTGTTCTTCGGTCATGCGACCAAGGTCCGATGCGGATTTTCGCCGAGTCGGTTCAAAACGTAAGCAAGCGTTTATTACCTTTGCCGTCCACTTGGGGGTATAGCTCAGCTGGCTAGAGCGCTTGCATGGCATGCAAGAGGTCGTCGGTTCGACTCCGACTATCTCCACGGAGTGTAAA
>JBEGTJ010000069.1:0-8447 GCA_041179465.1 Bacteroidota bacterium
GCGAGTTCCCACCCAGCTACCGTACACCGAGCAAGAGGCCCAGGGCGAAATTTTTGCATGGCTCCCTGACGGATCTTATGTTCTGCTCAGCGAAAAGGCCGCCGGCCTTCCGCCCCAAGTGCACCGCTACGTGCGGAATTAAAAAACCCGCCGGCATGCGCCGGCGGGTCGTAACGATTGCCGAAACCGATTAGAGGTCGAGCTTCACGCCGAGTTTGGCGCGGAATCCGTAGTACTCCATCTGCATGGTGTACTGCTCTTCGAATTGGTAGTAGCGCAGGGGCTGGTTCGTCAAGTTGTTCAGGTCAATGAACACGCGCAACTTTGGTGTCAGCGCGTAGTACGCATTGAGGTCTACAAAGCTTTGGTCCCCATAGAAACGATCAGAATACGTGTCGCCGCCGTACTCATCTACATAGCCTTGGGAGTGGTTGAAGCTTACGCGGGCCGTGAACTTCTTGGCGTCGTAGGCAAGTGAAGCGTTGAGCATGATCGGAGCGGTTCCGGCCAGAGCGATGTTCTCGCCGTCGCGAACCCCTGTGGTCTGTGACGCCGTAAAGGTTGCGTTGGTGTAGAGGTTCAGATTCTTAGCGAATCCAGACTTGCCCAGGGTGCGTTGAAAGGCAAGTTCCAATCCCTGAACCGTGGCAACTTCACCGTTTTTCGGCGTTTGCGCGTCATAAGTTGTTCCCTTGTATTCGAAATCGTTGATTGATTCCGTGTAAATGAAGTTGTTGATGCGCTTGTAGAAGACTCCGGCGCTGATCAATCCCACGTTCGGGAGGTAGTTTTCGTAGCTCAAGTCCACGTTTGTAGCCGTAGCTGCCTTGAGCTCGGAGTTTCCGAATTCCGCCTCGAGGTCGTCGCGCGAGAACGAGATGTACGGAACCAGGTCGTAGTAGTTTGGCCGCGCCAAAGTGGACGTAACCGATCCGCGGATCAGGCTACGGCTGCTCAAATTGTACTTTAAAAGCACGCTAGGAAGCAGGTTGGTGTAGTTACCGGTACCTGAAGTGTCTGCTGAGGTTTCTTCGTCAAGGTCAAAGGCAAAACCGTTGTAAACGTTTGAAGTGTTTTCTACCCGTACGCCCGCGGTGTACTCCAGTTTTCCTGCGGTAGCGCTGTACATGGCGTAGGCGCCCAAAATGTTTTCGGTCGCATCGTAGTTGGTCGCGGCAAACTCGGCAGGTACGGACGTGCTTTCAAAAAGTGCGCTGTTGTCGAGGTCGAGCCCACCGAGGTAGTCTTTAGAAATAAAGCTCTTGCCTGCGGCGAAATTCCAGTAATCTCCGGCCATGTAGCGGTCGGCGCGCGCGGCATCGTACTTGATGCTCAGGTCGTCAAAGCTGGGCTCTTGGTCGCCATCGACAAATTCGTACTCATTAAAGGTCACGTCGCGGAATTTTACTTTGCCCCGGTAGCGCGCACCAAATTTTAAATTGCCCTTGCCAACGGGAACCGTGAAGTCCAGTCGTGCATTGTTATCCTGGTCGTACGTGTTTTGCTGCTGCTGGGTGAGTTCGTGGAGTCCGTAGTCCGAAAGGGCCAAACCCACTGACGCGGGGAGCATGTACGGGGTCGTGGGATCCATATCCGCAAACACGACCTCTGCGTTCTTCTTTCGGAACTGAATGTAGCGCTCATCAGGACGAAGCTCATTTGCGAACGAGCGACTCACGCTCCAGTCCATGCGGAGTTTGCCCAAAAGATGCTCTCCGCGAAGGGCCAAATTGTACATGGTTTGATCTTCCAATCGGGCGTTGTCCACATCATTCGATCCGCCTTTGGTTTGCATGCGGAGTTCTCCAACATAGGTGCCGTCTTCTTGGCGTTCGACATCTTTAAAGCGCAAGCGGAATCGGTTTTCCCAGTCCTTTCGGTTGCTGTACATCGACTGAAAGAAAAGGGTGTGGCCGGGCGCCAAGCGGAAGTCGAGGTTGGCAGATAGATTCTGGCGAAGGCGGCGCACGTGGTATTCGCGCACTTCGTAGTTAAAGATGTAGGGACTTGCTGCGTCGTCAAAGTTCCACTCGAACTCGGCATTATCCGAACCAAATACGTGGTCCTTGCTCGAAGCGCTTGCAACGATACCCATTTTGTCTTTGGCAAAGCGGTTTCCGTAGGTAAACGATCCGTTGGGTGTTACCGCTTGACTCAGGGAGTTGTAAAGAGCTCCGCCCGTAACCACAATGCGCTGACCTGCGGGGGCGGCGCGGGTAACCAAGTTCACTGATCCGCCAATGGCGTCCGCATCCATATCGGGGGTAAGCGCTTTCGACACTTCAATCGTTTGAATCATGTCGGCAGCAATCAAGTCCATCTGGATGTTGCGGTTGTCGCCTTCAGCAGAGGGAATGCGTTCGCCGTTGATGGTTACCGAGTTCAGCTGGGGAGCCAATCCGCGAACAATAATGTTGCGGGCCTCGCCTTGGTCGTTCTGCATCGTGATGCCGGGAATGCGCTTTGCGGCGTCTCCAATGTTGTCGTCGGGAAAGCGTCCAACCTGGTCTGAAGACACCACATTCGATGCGTTAATGTTGCTCTTTTGGCGATTCAAGGCTTTGGCCTGTCCCTGTAGGAGCGAACCCACAACTTCAATTTCGCCCAATTCGGTCGTTCCAGGCTTCGTTTTAAGAACCACAAATTGGTTGCCATTTGAAGTATTTACCTTGGCTTCAACGGTCACGTAGCTCGCGTACACGAGTTTCACAACGTGCATGTCGGCCGATACTCCGGTAAAAGAAAACCGACCGTTCAAGTCCGTCGTGGTAGAACGGCGGCTGTCCAAGGTGACCACGGCACCGGGAAGGGCAATGTTGGCCTCATCGACCGCTTGGCCGCTAATGCTGCTTTGAGCATAGGCAGCAGAAACGCTGCACCATGCGAGCACGAAAAGGGTAAAAAGGTTTTTCATAACTAGATGATTTTGAGTATCCTCAAAACTCATCTAATGGTGTTAAGCCGATTTTGCTTGGCGCAGTCCCCAGGCTACGAAACCGTTATTAAACGGTTACGGAACCGTAATCCGTACCGCCACCCCTTCTTGCCAGAGCACGTACACTCCGGCGGGGCAGTTCTCCGGCACGCAGACGAGCGTTTGGCCTGCTTCGAAGCGCTGGGCCCAGTGCAGGATTTGGCCGGTCAGGGTCGCCACGGACACGGGCGCATCGCCCGGACTGGTGATCCACTGCCCGGGTTGCGCCGGGTTGGGGTACCAGGCGGCAACCGCCGCCGGTTCGTCGAGTCCAACTGTTTGAAGCGATTTGGTCAAGGTGTCTTTCCCTCCGCAGGAATTGGACGCAATCAAGGTCACCGTGTAGAAAAGTCCGGGGACCCCATAAGTCTTGATGGGGTTGGCGCCCGATCCGTTGGTGCCGTCGCCAAAGAGCCATTGGAAGTTCACGGCGTCCGCGCTCGACCAGGGGGTCGCGTTGAACTGAACCCGCATTCCGGCGCCTCCCGACGAGAGAATTTGCGCGGTCCATTCCGCCGCCGGCTTGGTGCAGGTCACCACCACTTGGCTTGAGGTTATCGTGTCGCCGCAGATGTTGAACGACCGCATCACGACCGTGTAGGAACCGGTTCCGGCGTAGGTGTGAACCGGAGCGGGGCCGCTGCCTTGGTTGCCGTCGCCAAAGTCCCACAGCTGGCCCGACGAATTCACGGCGAGGCTCGTGAAGCTCACGGTGTTTCCGTTGACCGTGTGGCTAAATCCGCCGCCCAACGGGGCGCAAATATTGACGGTAACCTGGCTGGTGTCGGAACTTCCGCAGAAGTTGGTCACGATGAGGCTTAACGTAAACGAACCGGTGCCCGACACGGGAATGGTCGACGAGCCCCCCGTTCGCGTGGCCACCGTAGCCCCGCTCGAGTTGAGCAACGTCCAAGCGTAGTTGGACGTCGCCGAAATGTTCTGCGCGTTCATGATGAGGTTTCCGCCTACGACGTTGTAGGTGAAGCTCGCCGAAACGGGCGGACAAGGCTGCGTGGTGAACGCCAAGGGCCCTACCCACGAACTCGCAAGCCCCACGCTGCTGCAAGTGTCCTTGAGGTACACGTGGTAGGTGGTGTTGGCATTGAGGCCGGTGAGCACGTAGGGTGAAGTAATCCCCGTCGCAAGGGTGGTCGCCGCGTTGGGAACGAAGCCCACGGGGCCCCGAGCGATTCGCGTGCTGGCGCCGCCGGGCGTGAACGCGATTTGGGCCGTGTTCACCGTGACGCCCGAAGCGCTGAGGTTTGAGGGCGCGGCGCAGGAAGGCAAGGGCGCTTCCACCACAGCAAACTCATCAAGCCCAATTTCGGCGTAGCCGGCTACCGCCGTTTTTTCGCCGCGAAAACGGAACCGAACGGTTTTGTCGGCATAATTGGGCAGCGGGATTTCGTGAAGGGTCCACGCCGAGGAGGCCAAGGATTGGTTGCCTGGAAGAACAATCAGAATACTCTGCCATCCGGCACCCGAGTCGATGAAGACCTGGAGCCGGTCAATGACGCCGCCGTACATATGGCTCGAGAAGCGCAGCATAGGCACGTTGAGGGGCGTCGTATTGATCCAAGGCGAGGTAAGCGTAGCTTGGTTCACGCCCGTGTTGCCAAATCCGCTGGTGAACATGTACTTGCCGCCGTTGATGCCTTGGTTCGGGCCGGTGTTGCCCGCCTGCATCGGCCCTTGACCGACGGCCCAGAAGAACTCACCGGCGGCAGACCCGGCCGAACGGCTCCAGCAGGGCGAAATGGTTCCTTCGAGGTTGGGCCATGTTCCGATGTTCCAAGCAAAGGACTGAAAGTTCTCATTTATCGGTGCCGAAACGGTCGCGCAGGTCGTGGTTGCCGTTACCGCCGTACTCCACAAACTGACGCTGGCCGGTCCGCAAGAGTCTTTCACATAAAACTGATAGTTGGTGCTCGGCGTGAGGCCGGTGACCGTAAACGGATTGCTGGTGGCAACTACGCGGGTTCCGCTCGCCGAGGGGCCAAATCCGACGGGGCCGTACTTGACCACCCATGGGCTGCTGCCGACCGTCCAGCTCAGCGTGGCACTGGTGCTGTTGGTGGTCGTAACAGCAAGGTTTTGAGGCTTAGGGCACGAAGGCGCTGCGTGAATATCAATGTCGTCGATGGCGGACTGTGCGAGCGAAGCGAAGTTGCCTGTCGCCGTACCCGTCCAGCGCAGGCGGACTTTTTTGTTGGCGAAGGCAGATAAACTGACCGTTATTTCCGTCCAAGGATCAGTCTGGGCCGTTTGAATTTGCCCTGTGCTCGACCACACTTGAGTAAAGACGCCCGCGGTGTCTTCGACGTGGAGCTGCGTTCCTGAAATTTGGAAGCCGTAGGCGTGGTACCAAAACGTGAGTTCGGGAACGGCTAGGGGCGTGAGGTTAATCCATGGTGTCTTAAACTGTCCTGAGGTGCCGTTTGAGAATCCCACTGACTCGAGATAAATGTACTTTCCGTTAAAGCCCGAACCGTGGTCCTCAGACGGACCCGTCGTAAACGAGTTGAACTGGGGAGGGCCGACCACGTAGGCCATCCCTTGGTTGGTGGGTCGGTCCCAGCAGCTCGGCCAGATTCCGGCTTGGTTGAATGCGGGCACGGTCCAACTGGCCCCGTCGAAGTTCTCGCTCCATGGCGCGGCCACCGCCAGACACCCGGTGGTGAACGAAACCGGCCCCACCCAGTTGCTGAACGACGTTGGGCTGCAGGAGTCGCGAATCCAGGCCTCGTAGGTCGTATTGGGCGTCAGGCCAGTCAGGTTTGTAGTGGTGCCGCTGAACCGCTTCACGGTCCCGTTGCCGGCGCCCGAACCGGGAGCACCGTACGAAAGTTGGTGGTGTTGCGACGATCCGAGCACGAGGCCCGCAAGGGCCGAATTCGCCTGAACGGCGCTGAAATTGAGGTTCGAGGGCGAAATGCATCCGGTGGCTTGGCCGACGCGCAGGTCGTCAATGGCGACTCGAGCGTTGAACGGAAAGGTCGCCGAGGACTTGGCTACAAAGCGGATGGTCACCGTTTGGTTGGTGAACATCGTAAGCGGATAAATCTGCTGCTGCCAGGGACTCGTTTTGGACGAAAACAGCGTGGGGTTGCTCGCAATGACCCCCAGGCGCACCCAGTTGGTGTTGCCCACCACAGAAGCCTCGACCACCAACGAATCAATCTGGTTGCCGTACATGTGGTACCAAAACTCGATTACCGGAGTGGTGGCCCCTGCGAGGTTGATCTGGGGCGTGCGGATCACGGCGGTGTTGTTGCCCGTGAACGCTCCGAAGCGGTCGGCGTACAGGTACTTGGTTCGCCCGGAATGGTCTGACTGGGGCCCGGTGGCCGGCAGAACTTGAAACGGCGGGGCCGAAACCCAGGCATACCCTTCGTTGGGCGAGGCAATCCACCCGCACATGTAGCCTCCGAGTCCGTTGACTGAGGTGCGCGGAGTGAAAAAAATCTGGTCAAAATTCTCTACCCAGGGAATGGTGGCCGCCGTTCCGCAGGTCGTCGCGTAG
This sequence comes from Bacteroidota bacterium, assembly GCA_041179465.1. Lineage (GTDB taxonomy): Bacteria > Bacteroidota > Bacteroidia > Flavobacteriales > Schleiferiaceae > TMED14. The sequence goes on from JBEGTJ010000069.1 coordinate 6,498, forward strand.
CCGCTGTAGCCGCTCCAGGGGCTTTTATTTCCGTTGGAACAGCTGTCGCGCAGGTAAAAATCGTAGCCGGTGGAGCCGGAGAGTCCGTTCACCACATAGGTGTTGCCGCTAAACCAGGGCGTCAAGGTTCCGCTTCCCGGAGAAAAGCCCAAGGGGCCGTACTCAAACCGGTGAAAGGCCGCCGACGAACCGGTGGAAACCGTAATGCTGCTCGCCGTGCGCGACACCAAGCTGACGTTGGGTGCCGTGGAGCAGGGTTGCGCAAACAAACTGCCGGTGGCCAAAAAAAGGAGGAGCAAGAGACGTTGAAGCATACGGTACAAAATTCGCCTAATCGGAACGGCCAATTTAGTCTAGGCCTTGAAACGACCGCCCTCGTTGAACCATCGCAGGATTCCGTGTGTTTTTCGCACGACGTACCTTTGAAACCATGCGCGCGCCCCTATTGTTCATCTGGATGCTGATTTGGGGGCTTCGCCTCGCCGATCCGGTCGCGCACAGCCTGCTTCACGGCCACCACGAACATTGTGCGGAACAGGGCCAGCACCTGCACGAGGGCGACGACGCGTGCTCTTGGGCCGATCCGGCCTACCTCGTGGGCATTCAGCCCCCGGCAATCGGCTGGGAAGCTGTGGCTCTGGTCGTGCCGGGACTGGATCATCCCGCAGCGGTTTCTGGCACGAAACGCGCCAACATGGAATGGGTGGCCCCCCGCGGGCCGCCGGTGGGTTAACCTGAGTTTTTTATCGCGGAACCGCTCCGCGAACGGTTAACCCCTATTTCCACCTTATGAATAAAACGATTTTTGGGCTGCTCGCGGCCCTGCCCCTGGTGCTTTGGGGCCAACGCGATACGTCCACGGTGATTGAACTCGGCGAAGCCTCGGTCGAGGCCCGGCGCGACAACCCCTCGGCCCTGTCGACTCAAGTCCTCGCCATTCCCGTGCGCACCCTGGCGGACCAGGGCCCCTCAGCCATGCTTCAGCTCAGCCGTCAAGCACCGGCGCTTCAGCTCGCCAGCGTGGGCGGGCACACCGTCAAACCCATTTTGCGCGGACTCGGTGGCTACCGCGTGGTCACGGCCTTCCAAGGTTGGCGCTACGACAACATGCAGGGCGGAGCGGACCACGGGCTTGACTTTCCCCTCTTGGGCGTGGACCACGTCGAGGTTATGCTCGGCCCCAATTCCCTTGCGCTCGGAACCGACGCCATGGCCGGCGTGCTGTACTTCTCCGACGTGCGTCCGCGCGCCACGGGGCAACAGCACGCGCTTACCCTGAACGGCGGGGCCCACGGCATGCCCTGGTCGGGCCAGTACAGCCTGCACCGCAACGGACCCGGTCTGTACTTCGTCGGGGCCTACGGCGGCTACAGCCCCGAGTACCGCGACGCAGGGGGCGACACCGTGCGCGGCACCCACGCCCAAACCCTCGCGCTGCGCGCCCTGGGCTCCTGGCAAAAAGGCAAAACCCAGCACCGCCTCAAGTTCACGGGCGTTCAGCGCCGATTTGGACTGCCGCAAAAGAACTACCCTCCGGGCCAGGAACCCGAACACGTGCACGGCGACCAGTTTATTCAGGCCGGCCACCTCGCCTGGGAGGCCGAGCGGCCGCTGGGCGCATGGACTTTGAGGGCCGTCAGCGGCGTGCAAACCTCCTACCGGGCGGAGTTTGACGAAGAAGTTGGGGCGGACACCCTGGAGCCCGGCCACGCCGAAGATCCGCATTTGGCTTTTTACCTCTACACGGCGTCGCAAACCACGACCTTGGACCGGCGCTTGGGTACAGGGCTGCTGACGTTGGGGGCGCAGCAGCAACTGCGCATGCTCTGCAACGACGACCACGCCCACGAGTGGCTGTACCCCAACGCCGAGCAGTTCCAATCGGCCGTTTTTGCGCACTACAGCGCGGAACAAGGCCGCAGTACTCGGTCGGTTGGGCTTCGCGGGGAG
>JBEGTJ010000070.1:0-8233 GCA_041179465.1 Bacteroidota bacterium
CTTGCACCGTTTTGGGGTTCGCGAAGTCGACGGTGCCCGTCGTGTGCAGCACGTAGGCGACGCCAAACCAATCGGCCATGCGCAGCAGGGTTCCGGCATTCCCGGGGTCCTGCACGCGGTCGAGCACCAGCACCTTGCCTTCGGGGCGCGGATCGAGGTCCGCCCAGGCAAACACGGCGAGCGCGTCGGGGGGCGTGTCGAGCGACGACACTTCGCGCAGGTCGCGGGCCGTCACGCTCAGGCAGTCGGGCCCGAGCGAATCGCCGGTGGTGGCGAGGAGGAGCGGACGCCATCCGCTCGACAAAAATTCGGCAATGGCCTTGCGGCCTTCCACCGTCAGGGCTCCGTGCTTTTCACGGCCTTTGCGGTGCTGCAGCTCTCGGAGCCATTTGCGTTCGTTGTGGGTCCAGGGCATAAGACCCCGAAGGTACGCACTACCTTTGGGCCTATGATTGCTCCCTCTATCCTGTCGGCCGATTTCGCCAACCTCGAGCGCGACGTGCGCATGCTCAATGCTTCAGACGCAGCGTGGATTCACGTCGACATTATGGACGGAGTTTTTGTGCCCAACCTCAGCTTTGGACTGCCGGTGACCGAGGCCATCAAGCGCCACGCGAACAAGCCCTTGGACGTGCACCTCATGATCGTGCAGCCCGAGCGCTACCTCGAGGACTTTAAAAAGGCAGGGGCCGACGTGCTCACCGTGCACTACGAGGCCAGCACGCACCTGCACCGCAGCCTGCAGCAGATTCGCGCCCTGGGAATGAAGGCGGGCGTCGCCCTGAATCCGCACACGCCCGTCGACCTTTTGGCCGACGTGCTCGGCGACCTCGACCTGGTGTGCTTGATGAGCGTCAATCCGGGCTTTGGCGGACAAGCGTTCATTCCGCAAACGTTTAAAAAGGTAGAACGCCTGCGCCGCCTCCTGGACGACGCCGGCAGTTCCGCGCTGATTGAAATCGACGGCGGTGTGGGTCCGCAGAACGCGGCCGACCTCAAAAAGGCGGGCGCCAACGTGCTGGTCGCAGGCAACGCCGTGTTCAAGGCGAGCGACCCTCTTGCGACCATCCGCCAACTCAATGAGGCCTAGCGCAGCATTCTTCCTTCTGGCGGCCGCCTTGTCCGCGTGCAACCCCCAGCGTTGGCTTCCCGAGGGGCAAACGTGGATTCGCCGCATCGAGCTCACTGAAAACGGCCAGGTTCGGGCCGAAGACAAGTACCTTGAACTGATCCAGCTGCAGACCAACACTTCGGTGCTGGGCAGCTACCCCTACGTGGCCCTTTACCAGCGCGGAGCCCGCAAGCCCGACACCCGGCGCGGACGCTGGCTTCAGAAAATTGGAGAGGCTCCGGCCCTCCTCGACACCGCCCTGGCGGCCGAAACCGTGGAGCAGCTCGAGCGCAAACTCCGCCAGGAAGGCTACTTTTTTGCCCGCGTCCACTACGAGCTGACCGCTGGAGCGCGCGGCGCCGAACTCCGGTTCCGCATGGAACGCGGCCAGCCCACGCGCCTGGGCAGCATACGCCCCGAAATCTACTCGCCCTACGTCGAGGACCAGCTGCGCATGATCCAAGTGGGCAGCCTCCTGGTGCCGGGCATGCGCCTGTCGCGCGACATGCTCGAGTCGGAACGCAAACGGGTCGCCGACTACTTGAAGGAACACGGCTTTTTTACCCTGGGCCCCGACGCCATTGGCTTTGACCTCGACACCCTCGACCACCCCTACCGCGCCGACGGCGTGTGGATGGTGCAAAACTGGATTCGCGACGGCGAATTTGGTCCGCAAGAAGAACCGCACCGCCCCTGGTACATCGGGCAAGTGCTCTTGGCCGACTCGCTGAACTACGGCTTGAACGAACAGGGAATCCGCCGGCTTCACCTGCTCCAACCCGGCGAACTCTACCGGGCTTCGGCGGTCGCCCAAAGCCAGGAGTGGCTGCGCCGGCTCGACGCCTTTCAAAACCAGCAATGGCGGCTGAGTCCGCGCGGAGACAGCCTCGACGCCGAACTGGTGCTGCAGCCCGCCCCGCGCGTGGGCGTGCTGTGGGAGGCCGAGGGCACCAACACTTCAGGCATTTATGGCGTGCAAACGGCCTTTGAGGTGCGCGACCGCAACCCATTGGGCGGACTCGAGGCCCTCAGCGGCAAGCTTGCGGGCGGACTCGGCGTCGCGATCGGCGACACCAGCCAGCTGTTTCGCACCTACTTCTACGAGCTCGGCCTCGCCCTAGAGGTGCCTGATTTGCTGGGGCTTCCGAACGTCAAGCGCCACCAAGCGCGGAGCAGCGCCAACCTCAGCTTGGCCCGACAGTACCGCCGCGAGTTTGACCGCTTGGCCCTCAGCGGCGAACTGCTCTACCACTGGGAAGGGCAAAAGGCCACCACCTGGGACGTCAAGCCGCTCTTTGCCAGCTACATTGGGCTGCGCGGAATCGACTCGAGCTTCTATGCCGCCCTGGCCAGCAAATCGGGCTTTCAAAACGTGTTCATCGTCGGCCCCCGCCTCAACGTCAAGCGGCCCTCGGTCAGCGAAGGGCGCTGGTCGCGCCGCAGCGAATGGGCCTTTGAAACCTCGGGCATCCTCACTGACTTGGGATTCCGGGCGGTGCGCGGGGCCCAGGCCGACCCCTACACCGTGGCGGGCGTTCCTTTTGCGCACTACGTGCGGGCTGAGGCCGACTACCGCTGGCGGTTCCGCGGGCGGCAGCGCCGCGAGGGGGCCGTTCGCTTGCAGGGCGGATACCTTCACGCCCTCTCCAACAGCCCGGGGCTTCCGCCCTTTGAGCGCGCCTTCTACGCCGGCGGTTCCAACGACCTGCGGTCCTGGATCAACTTTCGCATCGGACCGGGCGCCCTGCCCAAAGCCGTGTTCGACACCGCCGGATTCTTGGGATCGGGCAGCGTGAAGCTGTTGGCCCAGGCCGAATGGCGCTTTCCCATCTTGGGTTCGACCTTTGGCGCCCTCTTTGCCGACGCCGGAAACGTGTGGCTCACCCCGGCCAACGCCACGTCGGCCCAGTGGGGCCTGATGAACGACCCCGAACTCCGCAAGGCCGTCAGCTTCAACCCCCTAAACGTGCCCCGCCAGACCGCCCTGGGCTTGGGATTCGGACTGCGCTACGACTTTGAGTTCTTCATTGCCCGCGCCGACTGGGGCCTGCAGGTCTACGACCCGCGGCGAACGGCGACCGGCGACGCGTGGTGGCGGCCGGTGGGCGGACTCCGGCGCAGCGCCCTTCAGGTCGCCATTGGCCTTCCGTTTTAAGTATTTAGGAGCCGCAATCTGTGGGAAACTTCCCGGCCTCAACCTGGGCAGGGCCGATTTTTTTCGCTAGGTTTGCAGCTCATTCAACTAAAGCGTTTCCCCATGGCAACCGATCGCATCGTCAGCCTGCTCGGCGACCAAGCCGACTACCTCCTGAAGCACCAGTGCACCAAAGTCCGCAAAGAAGACCTGCACCTCCCCTCGCCGCACTTCGTTGACGACTACTTCATTGCCAGCAACCGCAACAACCCCACGCTGCGCGCGCTCCAAACGCTGTACGGAACAGGTCGCCTCGGCCAATCAGGCTACCTCAGCATTCTCCCCGTGGACCAAGGCGTGGAGCACAGCGCCGGCGCCAGCTTCGCCCCCAACCCGATCTACTTTGACCCCGAGAACATCGTCAAACTCGCCATCGAATCCGAGTGCAATGCGGTGGCCTCGACGTTTGGCGGACTCGCCATGCTCAGCCGCAAGTACGCCCACAAGATTCCGTTCATGGTGAAAATCAACCACAACGAATTCTTGTCGATGCCCAACCAGTACGACCAGACGATGTACGGCAGCGTCGAAGACGCGTGGAACATGGGCGCCGTGGCCATCGGGGCGACCGTGTACTTTGGGGCCGAAGAATCGCGCCGCCAGCTGCTCGAAGTCGCCGAAGCCTTTGAGCGCGCCCGCGAGCTCGGCATGGCCACGGTACTGTGGACCTACACCCGCAACACTGGATTCAAGCAAGACGGCGTCGACTACCACACTTCAGCCGACCTCACCGGCCAGGCCATTCACTTGGGCGTGACCATTCAGGCCGACATCATCAAGCAGAAGCTTCCGACCAACAACGGCGGCTACAACGCGACGAAGCACGGCAAAACCCACCCCAAGGTGTACACCGACCTCAGCAGCGACCACCCCATTGACCTGACCCGCTACCAAGTGCTCAACAGCTACGCCGGCCGCGTCGGCGTGATCAACTCGGGCGGCGAATCCAAGGGCGCCAGCGACCTCAGCGAGGCCGTAGCTACGGCGGTAATCAACAAGCGCGCGGGCGGTCAAGGCCTCATTTTGGGCCGCAAGGCGTTCCAGCGTCCGATGAACGAGGGCATCGACCTCCTCCGCACGATTCAAGACGTGTACCTGGATTCGTCGATTACCATCGCTTAACTTTTCGCCCCATGTCTGAATGGTTCCACCGCAAAGGCGAGTCGATTACGACGCCGACCGAAGAGAAAAAAGATAGCCCCGACGGCCTTTGGCACCTTTGCCCCAAGTGCAAGGTGATGGTTGACAACGAGGAGCATCAAGCCAAGCTTTGGGTCTGCGGCAACTGCGGGCACCACAACGGCATCGACGCCGCCGAGTACTTCAGCTTTCTCTTTGACGAGGGCCAGTACGCTGAGCTCGACGCCAACCTGGTTTCGGCGGATCCGCTGAATTTTGTCGACACCAAGGCATACCGGGACCGCCTCAAGGCGACCCGCGCCAAGACCGGCTTGACGGACGCCCTCACGAGCGGAACCGGCAAGCTCGACGGCATGCCCGTGACCATTGCGGCCATGAACTTCAAGTTCATTGGCGGATCCATGGGATCGGTGGTGGGCGAGAAAATTGCCCGGGCCATCGACCACGCCCGGCTCAACAAGCAGCCCTTCATCATGATCAGCAAGTCGGGCGGCGCCCGCATGATGGAGGCCGCGTTCTCGCTCATGCAGATGGCCAAGACCTCGGCCAAGCTGGCCCAGCTCGACGACGCGGGGCTTCCCTACGTTTCGGTGCTGACCGACCCCACCACCGGGGGCGTGACGGCGTCGTTTGCCATGCTGGGCGACGTCCACATTGCCGAACCGGGAGCGCTGATTGGCTTTGCCGGTCCGCGCGTAGTCAAAGAGACCATTGGCAAAGACCTTCCCGAGGGATTCCAAACGGCCGAATTCCTACTGGAACATGGCTTTGTCGACCAGATTGCCGAGCGTTCCCAGCTCAAACGCACCCTGGCCGCATGGCTCCGCGCGGTGCGCAACGAGGCGCCGGCCCAGGCCTAGCGTCGGGCGCGTAGGTATTTTTAGTATCTTTGCAGTCCTCGAACGTCGAGGAACATTACAGCACAAACATCGAAAATCGATTAAGGCATGTACCTAAATTCTGAAAAGAAGCGCGAAATCTTCGCCACGCACGGCAAATCTGCTGAAGATACCGGAACGGCTGAAGGCCAAATCGCACTGTTTACCTATCGTATCAACCACCTTACGGAGCACTTGAAGAAGAACCGTAAGGATTTCAACACTGAGCGTTCCCTGGTTCGCTTGGTCGGCAAGCGCCGTAGCCTTCTGGACTACTTGCATAGCACTGAGATTAACCGCTACCGTGCGATTGTCGAAAAACTCGGCCTCCGTAAGTAAGGTCGTTTTCGAACGATTTATACGCAAAGGCAATCCCCAAAAGGGTTGCCTTTTGCTGTTCCTAAACGAGGCCCCTTTAATTCGCCATTGAGAAGATGAAAGCTCCCCTACCCGTGATCCAAGAGATCGCACTCCCCGACGGTCGTACCGTCACCCTTGAAACGGGCCGCATGGCCCGCCAGGCCGACGGTTCGGTCCTGGTTCGCTGCGGCGGAACCGCCCTTTTGGCAACCGTCGTTTCGGCACCTGAAGCCCGCGAAGGCGTGGACTTCATGCCGCTGACCGTGGAATACAAAGAGAAATTCGCATCAGCCGGCCGCGTTCCGGGCGGATTCCTGAAGCGCGAAGGCCGCCCCAGCGACCGCGAGATCCTCGTGGCCCGTCTGGTGGACCGCGTGCTTCGCCCCCTCTTCCCCGAGGACTACCACGCCGAAACCCAGGTGATCATCACCCTGCTGTCGTTTGACCAGGAGGTGGCCGCCGACAGCCTTGCCGGCCTCGCCGCTTCTACCGCCCTCGCGGTGAGCGACGTGCCGTTCAACGGACCCATTTCTGAAGTGTGCGTAGCCCGCATCAACGGCGAATTCGTCATCAACCCGAGCCCCGCCGCCCTCGAGGAGGCCGACATCGAAATGATGATCGGCGCGTCGAAAGACAGCGTGGTGATGGTCGAAGGCGAAATGAACGAAGTTTCTGAAGCCGAAATGCTCGAAGCCATTCGCGTGGCCCACGAAGCCATCAAAGTTCAAATCGACGCGCAGCTCGCCCTGGCCGCTCAGGTCGAAGGCGCCAACCCCAAGCGCAGCTACAGCCACGAGACCCACAACGAAGAGCTCAAGAAGCGCGTGTGGGACGCGACCTACGCCGGTGCTTTTGAGGTGGCCGGCCGCAAGCTGACCAACAAGGCCGAGCGCAGCGAGGCGTTCAAGGCGGTGTACACGGCCTTTGCCGCTACGCTTACCGAAGAAGAGCTCGCTCAGTACGGTTCGCTGGCCAAGGTGTACTACCACGAGGTAGAGTACCACGCCATGCGCAACCAGATTCTGGAAAACGGTACCCGCCTCGACGGCCGCAGCACCACCGAAATTCGCCCCATCTGGTGCGAAACCGACGTGCTCCCCGGCCCCCACGGTTGCGCCCTGTTCACGCGCGGCGAAACGCAGTCGTTCACGACCGTCACCTTGGGTACGGCCCTCGACAGCAACCGCATTGACGCCGCCACCTTCATGGGCGACGAGCGCTTCTACCTGCACTACAACTTCCCCCCGTTCTCTACGGGTGAAGCTCGCATGCTGCGCGGAACCAGCCGCCGCGAAATCGGCCACGGCAACCTCGCCCAGCGCGCCCTCAAAAAAATGATTCCGGCCGAGAACCCCTACACCGTTCGTGTGGTATCGGACATCCTGGAGTCGAACGGTTCGAGCTCAATGGCTACGGTATGTGCCGGAACCCTTGCCCTCATGGACGCCGGCATTCCCATCACCCGTCCGGTGAGCGGAATTGCCATGGGCCTCATCACCAACCCTGAAACGGGCAAGTTCGCCGTACTGAGCGACATCTTGGGTGACGAAGACCACCTCGGCGACATGGACTTCAAGGTTACGGGTACGGCCAACGGCATCACCGCGTGCCAGATGGACATCAAGATTCAAGGCCTCAGCTTCGAAATCATGGAGCAAGCCCTGAACCAAGCCCGCGACGGCCGCGCGCACATCCTCGGCAAAATGCTCGAGGCCATGCCGCAAGCCCGCGTCGAACTCAAGCCCCACGCGCCCAAAATGGTGCGCCTGGAGATTCCGAAGAACTTCATTGGCGGCGTCATCGGGCCCGGCGGTAAAGTCATTCAAGGCATTCAGGCAGAGACCGGTACCACCATCACCATCGAAGAGGTGGGCGACGTGGGCCGCGTAGAAATCAGCGGCATCGACCCCGTGGGCATGAAGCGCGCCGAAGAAATCGTTCGCGGAATCTGCTTCATCCCCGAGGTAGACAAGGTGTACGAAGGCGTGGTGCGCGGCGTTCAAACCTTTGGCGTGTTCGTTGAAATCGGCCGCGGAACCGAAGGCCTGCTCCACGTTTCAGAAATGGACTGGAAGCGCGTCGAGAACCCCGGCGACCTCTACCAAGAGGGCGACCGCGTGCAGGTGAAGCTGCTGAGCATTGACGACAAGGGCAAGCTCCGCTTGTCGCGCAAAGTCCTGCTCGAGAAGCCCGAAGGCTATGTTGAGCGCGAAGAGCGTCCCCGCGAAGAGCGCGGACCCCGTGAGCCCCGCGGAGACCGCGGAGAGCGCGGCGGACGCGAGGGTGGCCGCGACCGCGGACCCCGCAGCCAGCGCCCAGCCCGCGAAGAGCGCGCTGAGGGCGGCGAAGGCGAGCAAGCCAGCCCGGTAATTGAGGGTGCTGAAGGCGGCGAAGGCCGTGAGGACCGTCCGCGCAGCGAGCGCAGCCGCCCCCGTGGCGAGCAGCGCGAAGAGCGCGGCGAGCGTCCCGCCCGCGAAGACCGTCCGGCCCGCGAGGACCGTGGCGAGCGTCCGGCTCGCGAGGACCGTCCGCGCGGCGAAGGCAACCGCA
>JBEGTJ010000071.1:0-7995 GCA_041179465.1 Bacteroidota bacterium
AGTGTACCGCCTGGGAGCGGCCTACATGGATCCGGTCGACACGGTCACGTCGACGAGCTACGTATTCACGGGCAGCAACCCCAACAACGCCGAGTGGTTCAGTGTAGCCGCCCTGACCCCCGCGGGTCGCGCCGGCAAACGTGCCGTAGCCGTGGAAAAACCCGCCGGCATTCAAGGCTGCTTGGTAACGACCGACGCCGCGCTTACGGCCATCCTGAATCCGCAAGGCCGCATGCCCGACTGCCAGGCCTTGAACAACGTACCCGTCGAAGTGCGCATCCTCAACCCGGCCACGCAGATCCTGACTTCGGTGCCCATTGCGGTGCAAGTCGGAACGGGTCCCATTCAGCGCGACACCTTGGCCGTTTCGCTGACGTCGACCCAGTCCGCCAGCGCCCTGCTCACGCCCACCCTGAGTCTTGCCGGGGTCGGCAGCTACTCGGTGCGCATTTGGACCGAGCTGTCGGGCGACCAAAACCCCTACAACGACACCTTGGTGAGCGTCGTCAACGTGACCTCGTCGGGCACTCCGGTGGGCCTGCCGTTCAACGAGAACTTCAGCACCTTTACCGCCTGCCCGACCACGTCGAACTGCGGCGTTACGGTGTGCGGACTCTCGGGCGGATGGGTCAACGGGACCAACGGCTCTGAAGACCAGCACGATTGGCGCACCGACGCAGGCGGAACCCCGACCGCGGGCACCGGCCCCACCGGCGGCGCGAACGGCGGAGGTCCCACCGACAACTACCTCTACCTCGAGTCTACGAACTGCTTGAATTCAACGGCCTTGGCCTACACTCCCTGCATTAGTTTGGCCAATGCGAGCCTGCCGCAGCTCAGCTTTGCTGCCCACATGCTCGGCAGCACGCAGGGCGAACTCCACGTCGACGTGCTTTCGGGCGGACGCTGGTACCTCGACGTCTGTACGCCGCTCGTGGGCGATAAGGGAGCCAGTTGGATCAACGTCACCGCTTCCCTGTCGGCATTCACTGGCAATTCGGTGGTGATTCGCTTCCGCGGCATCACCGGCAGCGGCGGCACCAGCGACATCGCCATCGACGCGGTCTCCGTGAGCGAGGTGACTTCGGCACCCGTGGCCGCCATGCAGCTTCCGAGCGCGGCGCCCTGCCTCAACCAGGTAGTGCAGCTGCTGGACGCCTCGACCAACAGCCCTTCAACGTGGCGCTGGATCGTCACCCCGCGAACCGGAGTGAGCTTTGCCAACGGCACGGATTCCACCAGCAAAAATCCGTGGGTATCGTTCAGCAACCTGGGAACCTACTCCGTACAGCTCATTACGGCCAACAGCTTTGGCTCCGACACCGCCACCAGCACGGCGAGCATTAACCTCACGGCCGGCGCACCCCTGCCCTTTGCCGAGGCCTTTGGGCCGTCGGTACCCTTGGGATGGTCCGTAGACAACCCCGACGGCGGAATCACCTGGACCGTGGCCAACAGCATTGGCATTTCGGGCACCACGACCAACGCCATGACGGTGAACTTCTTTAACTACAGCGCGGCCCTTCAGGAAGACCGGCTGGTTACGCCCAGCATCGATTTGAGCGGAACCAACCTCCCGTACCTCGTGTTCGACGTGGCCTATGCGCCGTACGACGCGACGTACATTGACGGACTCCGCGTCGAGTACAGCACCAACTGCGGCACCACCTGGCAGCCGACGGGCTACGCCAAATCGGGGTCCGCGCTGGCGACCAAGGCCGCCCAAACCACCGCGTTCACGCCGTCGTTGGCCAGCCACTGGCGCCGCGACAGCATTGCCCTGCCGTCGAGCATTTCGGGACCGAGCGTGAAGTTCCGCTTTGTGGGCGTCAACGGCTACGGCAACAACGTGTTCCTCGACAACGTACAGGTGTACGACTTGGGCGCCACGGCACCGGTTGCGGCCATTTCGGCCAGCGCCACGAGCGACGTGTGCGTGCTCGACACGGTCTACTTTGCGGCGGTCAACCCAGGCAACGCCCTGGCGCAGTGGACCTTTGGCCCCGGTGCGGTACCCAGTGTGGCCACGGGACCGGGCAACCACGCTGTGTACTTTTTCTCGGCCGGACCCAAAACGGTGACCCTACAGCTCAACGGCGCCGGGGGCACCGACCGCGACACCGTTAGCCTGAACGCGGTGCCCAACCTCAACGGAGCGTGGAGCTTCCAGACCGACAGCGCGTTCATCTTCCGCGGCCTTGCCGCCGTGACGCAGGGCAACGCCTTGGGCTACCTCTGGGACTTCGGCGACGGCACCACGGCCACGACCGCTTCGGTACGCCACGTCTACGCGGCTGCGGGCACGTATCCGGTGCAGTTGACGGTCGACGGACCCTGCAACGACTTGGTCTTCACGACCAGCGCAGCAATCAGTTCCGTGGGTCTCGACGAGTCGGAACTCGGGTTCGCCGTGTCGCCCAACCCCACCGAAGGGCTTCTGCGCGTCGGTGGAACTCAGCGTCCTGAGGCCTACCGCATCGTCGACCTTGCGGGCCGACAGGTGGGCGCCGGAAGCTGGCCAGAAGCCGACCTAATGGACCTGCGCAGCTTGAGCGCCGGAAGCTACGTGCTGGAGCTCCAGCGCGACGGACGAAGCCAGCGAGTTCTAGTGGTCAAACGCTAAAGGGCAGGCTGCCGTGCAGGCTACCGACGGGGTCCCGCCGCGAGCAGCGCGGCGGTTATGGCTCCGTTGAGCAGAATCAACTCAAAGCCGAACTGGTACCCCAAGCATTGGGGGCCGGCCCAGCTTGCGCCGTAGGTAAGGACGGGGCCAAGCACGCATGCCACCGGAATCCACCAACCGGCCGGGCGCAGTGAGGTGAGCTGCCCCAGGGCAAAGAGTCCGAGCAGCGGTCCGTAGGTGTAGCCGGCCGCGGTGAAAATGGTGGTGATGATGCTTTGGTCCGCAAAAGGTTTCACGGCGACCATGAGCAGTCCGACGGCGACCGTCATGCCCACGTGCACGCGGCGCCGCAGGCGCTCCGCCCGGACCGCATCCATTCCCTCTACTCCGAGTATGTCGACCGAAAAGGACGTGGTCAACGCCGTCAGGGCCGAGTCGGCGCTGGAGTAGGCCGCCGCGACCAAACCCAGCACAAACAAAATTCCGACCGCCACCGGCATTTCGGGCGAAAGGGCCACGGCGGCAAAAAGTCCGTCGCCCACGACGTCGATTCCCGCCCCTTCGGCGTAGCGGTACAGAACGATGCCCAGCGCCAGGAACAGAAGGTTAACGGCCACCAGAACCAGACTGAAGACCCCCATGTTGAGCTGGGCCTCCTTGAGGCTGCGGCAGGTCAGGTTCTTCTGCATCATGTCTTGGTCCAGGCCGGTCATGGTGATGGTGATGAACATGCCGCCGAGAAACTGCTTCCAAAAATTGCGGCCGTCGGTGGCTTCAGGAAAAAACCACTGGGATTCCGGCTGCTCCCAGAGCCATGTCCAGGGCTCCGCGACCCCTAAGTCGCCCAGCAGGACCGCGAGCACCCATACCAAAACCCCGAGCATTGCTGCGGTTTGCAGTGTGTCGGTGAAGACTACGGCGCGAATTCCTCCGCGATGGGTGTAGAGCCAAATCAGGCCCAGCACCCCGACCACCGTGGCGCCAAAAGGCAGTCCGTACGGCTGGGCCACCAAGTCGTGCAAAATGGCCGCCACCAAAAAAAGGCGCAGCGAAGAACCCACCCAGCGGGACACGATGAACAGCCACGCGCCGGTGCGGTAGGCTAAAAGCCCAAATCGCTGGTCGAGGTATCCATAAATGGTGGTCGTCGCCGTGCGGTAGTACAGCGGAAGGAGCACCAAGGCCACCACCGCATAACCCGCCACGTACCCCAGCACCATCTGCAAATAGCTGAACGAGGACGTGCCCACCCATCCCGGGACCGAAACAAAGGTGACCCCACTGAGCGAGGCCCCAATCATGCCAAAGCTCACCAACCACCAGGGGCTCTGCCGGCCGGCCGTGAAAAACTGGGTGTTGTCGGCGCTGCTTCGGCGGGTCGCCCATTCCGCAACAAGGACCAAGAGCAGAAAGTAGGCCGCGAGCACGGCAAGTACGAGGTAGGGACCATGGATCATGGTCGCAAAGATGCCGTATTTTTGGATGATGGAACTACCCTCAGCCGCATTAGAACGCGCAGTGAGCGAATTAGCGCGGCTACCGGGGATCGGACGAAGGTCCGCCTTGCGGCTTGCCCTTCACCTGATTCAGCAGGGCGAAGACCGCATGAATCAACTCGCCGAAGCGGTGCACCAGCTCGCCGAGCAAACCACCCTGTGCGGCCAATGCCATTCGTTGAGCGACACGCCCACGTGCCGCATCTGCGCCGACGAGCGGCGCGACCGGCAGACCCTCTGCGTCGTCGAAGACGTGCGCGACGTGCTGGCCCTGGAAAACACCCAGGCCTTCCGGGGGCGCTACCACGTGCTGGGCGGCCTCATTTCGCCCATGGACGGCATGGGGCCCAGCGACTTGAGCATCGACCACCTGGTCGAGCGCGTGGCCGCCGAAGGGATTACCGAAGTGCTCTTTGCGCTAAGCACCACCATGGAGGGCGACACGACCGCCTTTTACCTCTACCGCCGCCTGCAGCCCCTGAACGTCAACCTCACGGTGATGGCGCGCGGACTCCCCGTCGGGGACGCCCTGGAGTACGCTGACGAACGCACCCTGAGCCGCGCGGTCGAGCAGCGCGTGCCCTACGAGCAAACCATTAAAGGCTAACTTCACGCCGTGCGCCTTTCGGTCCTCATCGTCAACTACAACGTCAAAGCCTTTCTGGACCAGTGCCTGCGTTCGGTGCGGAGCGCTTCGCGCGGACTCGACGTTGAAGTTATCGTCGTCGACAACGCCTCGACCGACGGCAGCGGCGAGTGGATTCCGGAGCATTTTCCTGAAGTGCGCTGGATCGCCTCGCCCACGAACCTCGGCTTTGGGCGCGCTAACAACCTCGCCCTTCGGGAGGCCACGGGCGACGTCGTGCTCTACCTCAATCCCGACACCGTCTTGCCCGAAGACAACCTTCGGTCGGCCTTGGCCTACCTCGACGCACACCCTGAAGTCGGATCCTTGGGCTGCCGGATGCTCGACGGAACGGGAGCCTACCTTCCCGAATCCAAGCGCGCCCTGCCGACCCCGACCGTCGCCCTGTACCGTTTGCTCGGCCTCAGTGCCTTGGCGCCGCGCAGTCCGCGCTTTGCCCGCTACTACCTCGGCCACTTGCCCGAAGACCAAAATGCCGAAGTCGACGTGCACTGCGGCGCGTGGATGATGGTACGCAAACCCATCCTCGACCAACTGGGCGGCTTTGACGAGGCCTTCTTCATGTACGGCGAAGACATCGACCTGAGCTACCGGATTCAGCAGGCCGGATGGCAGAACCACTACCTGGCAACCTCGCCCATCGTCCACTACAAAGGCGAGTCCACCAAGCACGCCACCTGGAAGTACGTCAAAACCTTTCACGAGGCCATGGACATTTTTGCCCGCAAGCACTTTGCCGGCCAAGCGGCGTCCTTCAGTGCCCTCATCCGCTTGGGCATCTACGCCAAGGCCAGCGCCTCAATGCTCCAGCGGTGGGCGGTGCTGCTGCTTCCGCTGCTCCTCGAGCTCGGGCTGGGCCTCGTTCTGGCGGAATCCATGACCTCCTACTGGGAGCGTTCGCACCGCTACGTCGAGGGCGGAGCCTACCCCGATGCCTACCGCCAGGTGGTCCTTCCGGCCTACGCCGTGGTATGGTTCGCGGTGTACTACGGCCTCGCCAGCGCACGCGGTCCCCTTCGCCGGTGGTTCACGGGCGGAATTCTCGCGACCCTTGCACTCCTGGTAGGCTATGCCCTCTTGCCGGTGGAATGGCGCTTTTCGCGCGCGCTCGTACTGCTCTCCTCGCTCCTCTTTGCCGCGGCCTCGCTGTGCTCTCGGGCGGTACGCATGGCACTGGAGCTCAACGAGCGCGGACTTCTTCGCCAAGGAACCGCCCACCTGGGCCGACCGGGAACCCCCATTCCTCCCGACCACCAGCCGCAGGACTACGACCTTCCCTGGGGCAGCCAAACCCTTGCCGCGCTTTCTACCTTTCAGCCCGCGGTGCTCGCCATGCACCCAGGGACCTCGCTGTCTTATGCGGAATGCATTCAACTCATGCACGCCCTTCACGGCCAAGGGATTCGATTTCGCACCGTGTATCCGGAATGGTCCTTGGGCAGCGACGACCGGCGAACCGCATCCGACGCCCAAATCGCCGAGCTCGACAAGCCATCGGTTCGGCGCATTCGCCGAGCGACCCATGCCCTCTTGGCGCTCGCGGTCCTCGCGCTGGCCCCGTTCCTGGCGTGGAGCTCTAAAGGCCGCTTTCTGCTCCGCCACGCGCTGCCCGTGCTTCGGGGATCGCGCGCTTGGGTCGGTTACGCCGGCGACGGCCATGGACTGCGCCCCCTTCCTCCCGGGGTGGTGCCGCACGTTCCGCCCAGCGGGGTGGCGGAATGGGACCGCGCCGCCGACCAACGCTACGCCAACCGTTGGCACGTGGATTTAGACGTTTATGCACTTCTCCGCCGGCGACCTATGCCGTAAATTTGCCGCACAACCCCAGCGACTATGTTTGAATTGACGATGCCCAAAATGGGCGAATCTGTAGCAGAGGCCACCATCACGCAATGGCTTAAGAACGAAGGCGACTCGATCGCGCTCGACGAATCGGTGCTGACCATCGCCACCGACAAGGTCGACAGCGACATTCCGTCGCCCGTTGCCGGGGTCTTGGTCAAGAAGCTGTTCAACGAGAACGACGTCATTCAAGTCGGTCAAGTAATTGCCCACATTGAAACGGGCGACGGCAAGACGGCGGCTCCCGCAGCTAGCAGCCCGCAACCCGCAACTGGCAACCCGCAACCAGCGACTAGCAACCAGCAACCAGTAGCTGCCGCGCCAGCAACCAGCAACCCGCAACCAGTAGCTGCTGCGCCAGCAACCAGCGGCCAGCAACCACTAGCCAAAGGCAGCGGCAACCGCTTCTACTCTCCTTTGGTGCGCAGCATGGCCGCACAAGAAGGCCTGTCGCAAGCTGAACTCGACCAAATCGACGGCTCGGGACAAGAAGGACGCGTGACCAAGCACGACGTCCTTGCCTACCTCGCACAGCGCGCCAGCGGCGCCCACCGCACCGCAGTCGCCGCCACGGGTCCGGCCAGCGAGGCTTCAGCGCCAACCCCTGCTCCGGCCGGCGCTGCCGCCCCCAAGTCCAGCGAAGCGGCCCCGTCAGGCCATGGGTTTAAAGCTCCGGCTCCCACCCTCTTCCCGGGAGATGAAATCCGCGAAATGGACCGCATGCGCAAGCTCATCGCGGACCACATGGTGATGAGCAAGCACGTTTCGCCGCACGTTACCTCGTTCGTTGAGGCCGACGTCACCGCCATCGTCCGCTGGCGCGAAAAAGTAAAGTCGGGATACGAAAAGCGCGAGGGCGAGAAACTCACCTTCACTCCGATTTTCATGGAAGCCGTGGTCAAGGCCATTAAAGACTTCCCCAACATCAACGTCAGCGTCGACGGCAACAACGTAGTGTACCACAAGCCCATCAACTTGGGCATGGCCACGGCCTTGCCGAGCGGAAACCTCATCGTGCCCGTCATCAAAAACGCGGACCGCTTGAGCCTGAGCGGCATGACCAAGGAAGTCAACGAACTCGCCAACCGCGCGCGTTCCAACGCCCTGAAGCCCGACGACATTCAAGGCGGAACCTACACGGTGACCAATGTCGGCAGCTTCGGGAACATCTTGGGAACCCCGATCATCAATCAGCCCCAGGTGGCCATCTTGGCCTTGGGCGCCATCCGCAAAATGCCCGCCGTCGTCGAAACGGCTGAAGGCGACGTGATTGCCATTCGCCACAAAATGTTCCTTTCGCACTCCTACGACCACCGCGTGGTCGACGGCGCCCTGGGCGGAATGTTCGTGCGCCGCGTAGCGGACTACCTCGAGCAGTGGGATCCGAA
>JBEGTJ010000072.1:0-7896 GCA_041179465.1 Bacteroidota bacterium
GCTCTTAGCACAAGGCCTCGATACCTACCACCACAGTCGCGCGGTGGTTTCGTAGAGCTACGCCCAACCCGACCGCCAACCTTCGACGCTCTAGGACGTGCGCGGAGTAGCCAAATCCAACCTCCCGCAGAAGGACTGCGCGCACTGCGGCCGTCCGTTCACCTGGCGCAAAAAGTGGGAACGCGACTGGGATCAGGTGAAATTTTGTTCCGACCGCTGCCGGAGCGAATCCAAAAAGAAGCCGCTCGCATGATCCTTCGCTTGATCCTGGGCGACCAGCTGAATCCCGAGCACTCCTGGTTTCGGGAGGTGCGCGACGACGTCGTCTACGCCCTTTTTGAGTCGCGGGAAGAACTGACGTACGCGCCCCACCACCGGCAAAAAATGCTGGCCTTTCTGCACGGAATGCAGCAGTTCGCCACCGGATTGCGGCGCGACGGCCACCAGGTGGAGCACTGGACGTTGGACGATCCGCGCCAAAAGGGCAGCCTGCGCGCCAACCTCGAAGCCCTGAGGGACGAGCTCGCCCAAACGGCTGCTTCGGTGGACGTGGAGTACCAGGAGCCCGACGAGTACCGGGTCGATCAGGCCCTGCGTGGCCTGGGAACCTGCGTGCCCAGCGAGCATTTTTTAACCGAGCGCACCGGCGTGGCCGCCCACTTTGCAGGCAAAAAAACCTACCTCATGGAGTCGTTTTACCGGACGATGCGCGTGCGCCATGGGGTGCTGCTCGACGCCTCGGGCCAACCGGAGGGCGGAGCCTGGAATTTTGATTCCGACAACCGATCGGCATGGGACCCCAGCCAGTCCGTGCCCCCCGAATGGCGAGCCCACCACGATCTTCGCGAGCTGGACGCCCGCTTGGATCGCCACGGTATTCCGCGCTGGGGCGACGCGTTGGCCGACGATTTTCCGTGGCCGGCCCACCGCCGCGAAGCACTCGAGCTCCTCGCCCACTTTGTGGCGTACGGCCTTTCGAAGTTTGGTCGCTTTCAGGATGCGCTGGCCGAGAACCAAGATTTTTTGTTCCACAGCCGAATTTCGTTTGCCCTGAATACCAAAATGCTTCATCCGCGCGAAGCGATTGAAGCGGCCGAAGCGGCGTGGCGCCGCGACCCGCAGACCTACCCCCTGCCTGCCGTCGAGGGATTTATCCGCCAAATTCTCGGCTGGCGCGAGTACGTTCGCGGCATTTACTGGGCCCAAATGCCCGAGTACGCCGACCTCAACTACTTTAACCACCAGCGTCCACTCCCCGACTGGATGTACACGGGCAAAACCCAGATGCGCTGCATGCAGGTCGCGGTGGGCCAAAGCCTGCGCACCGCCTACGCCCACCACATCCAGCGGCTCATGGTGGTGGGCAATTTTGCGCTGCTCGCCGGGCTGGACCCGCGCGAGCTCGACGCCTGGTACCTCGGAATCTACATCGACGCCCTCGAATGGGTCGAAATGCCCAACACCCGCGGAATGAGCCAGTTTGCCGACGGCGGAATCGTCGGAACCAAGCCCTACGTCAGCAGCGGCGCCTACCTTCACAAGCAAGGAAACCACTGCGGAACCTGCGCTTATTCAGTCCACGAAAAAGTCGGGCCCAAGGCCTGCCCCTTCAACGCGCTGTACTGGCACTTTTACGTGCGGAATCGGCACTTGCTCGAGCGCAACCCCCGAGTCGGCATGGTCTACCGAACCTGGGACAAAATGAAGTCCGACCACCGCGAAGCGTTACGTGAACAAGCTGAATTCAATTTAAACAATATCAATACATTATGATTGTTTGGTGGCTGCGAAACGACCAGCGCCTGAGCGACAACCCGTGCTGGGAAGCCGCGCGCGAACTGGCTGCCGAATCCGGGGCCGAAGTGCACGCCGTCTTCGCGTGGAACGGGCTCGAACGGGCCCAAGGTCTGGGCGGAATTCCGCGCATGAGTCCCCAACGGATTGCATGGACTCGAGAAGGACTGGAGGCGCTCGCCCGCGAACTCCGCCAATGGAACGTGACCGTGCACGAAACCGACGGAAGCATTGCGGATTGGCTGAACGCGAACCGCCCCGAAACCCTTGTGTACAGCCGAGCCGTCGCCTACGACGAACGGCGGCAGGAGGCTGAAGTGGACGCCCTGGGCCTCAAGATCCGGCGGTTTTGGACCCACACGCTCCTGACTCCGGACCAAATTCCCGGAGGCCTCAACCGGCTAACGCCCACCTTCACGCCATTCAGGCACCGAGTGGAGCGTGAAGCGTTTGAATTTGATCTTGACGCCCCTGCGGTGGAACCGGACGCCACGAGCCCGACGTCCACCCTCCAAGCGTTTCCCTTTGCCGCGGGAGAGGCCGCGGCTCTGGCCCGTCTGAACGCCTACCTCGCCCATCCCGACGGCGCAGCGGCCTATAAGTCCCGCCGCAACGGCCTGCTGGGCTCAGAGTTTTCCACCAAATTCTCTCCCTGGCTGGCTTCGGGAGCGCTCAGCCCCCGGCGCATTTGGCAGGCCTGCCTGGACCTCGAAGACGCGCTCGGCGGGAGCCCTGAAGTCGAGTGGATCCGTGTTGAGCTGCTGTGGCGCGAGTACTTTCAGTGGGTGGCTTACACCGCGGGCGCCACGCTGTTTCGCAAACGCGGATTTCGCGAGGCTCCGCCCCGAAACGGATTCAACGCCAAAGCATTTCAGCGCTGGGTCGACGGAACCACGGGAGACGCGCTGGTCGACGCGGGCATGCGTGAACTGGCCGAAACCGGCTTCAGCAGCAACCGAGCCCGGCAAAACCTAGCGTCCTACCTCGTTCACGACCTCGGACTGGACTGGCGGTACGGGGCGGCCTACTTTGAGTCGCAACTGCTTGATTACGACCCCGCGAGCAACTGGGCCAACTGGGCCTACCTCGCCGGCGTGGGAAACGATCCGCGCCCGGTTCGCCGCTTCAACACGGCGAAGCAGGCCGCGGACTACGACGCCGACGGTGCGTTTCGCGCGCATTGGCTCGGCGCCTAAAACGCCCCAAGTTCCGCGCTAAATTGCGGCATGCAACACGACCTCAAAATCATTGCCCTCTATGTTCGCGGGCTGTTTTACCGGTTTGACAATCCGCGGGGCGGAATTCGCTTGAACGATTCGTTGCTGGTCCAGGAAATGCTGCGGCGGCGCGTGCTCGCTCCGCACCCGCTCGACGATACCCGGGGAATCCTCACGTCCCGCGGGGAGCGGTGCGCCAAAGACATCGTGCACAAGCTCATTCGGCCGCTGCTCTACATCATTTTCAGCGCTTTGCTGGCTTTGGCCCTTTTTCGGTCGTGACCCGCAGCAGCCTAGGGTGTGCCGCTTTTCTGGCCGCGTGGGGATGGGCCGCGCCGGTCCTCCAAGGCCAAACGCAGGTGTGGCTGTCCTCAACCCTAAAGCTTGGCCTGACGAAGCGAGTGGACTTTGTTCCTTCGGTCGAGCAGCGCTGGCGGACTGGGGAATTCCAGCACTTTGCCGATTTGCGCCTCGCCTACGCGACCCGGTCCAACCTCAAAGGTTTTTATGAATTTCGCGCGCCCCTAAATGCCAACGTCCGCCCCCGCCATACCCTGGGCCTCGAGCAAAAATTCAAACTTAAAGGCTTCGGAACCCGAATCGCCGACGTGACCCTCGGTGCCCGCTACCACGTGAACCGAGCGGCTTCCGTGCGGTACGGCATCTACCTGGAACGCAAGTGGGGCCGATGGGTGCCCGAAGCCAGCGCCGAAGGATGGTTTGAACAGTTTGCACCGACCTCGCCCCTGCGGCGCACCCGATTCGTCGCGGGAATCAACTACTTCCCCGTGAAAAAATGGCGGGCTTCCCTGGCCTACGGCCTTCAGCACGACTACCGTGCCTCGGGCGACCTTGAAGAGACCTTTCCCGTAATTCGCCTGGGTCTGCGCTACGCGCCCTAGTTCCAGTCGAACTTCGCGAGTTCGGAACGGCGCACGCTGTACTGCTGTCCCGTCGTCAGGTTTTTCAGCTGCACCCGGTCTTCCGCCTGCTCGTTAGCGCCGGTCAGCGCCACCCAAGCCGCACCTATGCGCTCGGCGTGCTCAAACTGCTTTTTGATCTTTGCCGGCTCAGGATAAAGCGCCGTGCGGACACCCGCAGCTCGGAGGTCAGTTGCCACGAGGTAGGCATAGTCCGCTTCTGATTCGCTAAACTGAACCACCAGCACCTGAGGGCCCGAAGACAAAGTCGGAATTCGGCCCAACTCCTCCAAGCAAAGCACGATGCGGTCCAGCCCAAAGCTGATGCCCACTCCGCTCAATCCGGGAACGCCAAAAATGCCCGTGAGGTTGTCGTAGCGACCTCCGCCGCCCACGCTGCCCATGGCAACTTCGGTGGCCTGGACTTCAAAAATGCAGCCGGTGTAGTAGTTGAGCCCGCGCGCGAGCGTGATGTCGAGCACGAGGTCTCCCGAGCGGCCGGCGCGCTCCGTGAGCCACTGCAGTTCGTCCAAGGCCTTCATGCCCTGGGCTGAAACCGACAGCCATTGACGCATCTGCGCCAGGGTTGATTCCAAGTCGCCCGAAGCGTGCAGGGCAGGCTCAAGGGCCGCGCACTGGGCCTCCGTAAAGGCGCGTTCGCGCCACTCGGAGCGCACGCCGTCGGGCCCCACCTTATCAAGTTTGTCGAGGGCGACCGTAAACTCGACGAGCCGGTCGCCAATGCCGGCCACTTCGGCGATACCCGCCAGCAAGCCGCGGTGGTTCACGCGAACCGCCACCTTTAGACCGAGTGCGGCAAACGCCTCACGGTACATCGCCACAAGTTCCACCTCTTGCCAAAGGCTTTGGCTGCCTACGACGTCGGCGTCGCACTGGTAAAACTCGCGAAACCGTCCCTTTTGCGGATTGTCGGCCCGCCAAACCGGCTGAATTTGGTAGCGGCGAAAGGGCATCGCCAGCTGCCCGGCGTGCTGCGCCACGTAGCGCGCAAACGGCACGGTCAGGTCGTAGCGAAGGGCCTTGTCGGCCAATTCAGACGCCTTGGGCTGCTGGGCGTCGGCCACCGACTTCATGAAGTCGCCCGAACGCAAAATCTTGAAAATCAGACGATCTCCCTCTTCTCCGTACTTGCCCATCAGCGTGTCCAAGTTCTCGAAAGAAGGCGTTTCGAGCGGCGCAAACCCGTAGCGTTCAAACACCGACTGAAGCACGCCCACGACGTAGCGACGTCGCAGCACTTCAGCGGCGGCAAAATCGCGGGTTCCCTTGGCGGGGCGAGCCTGACTCACTTCACTAACTTTTTGTACTTGAACTTCTTGGGCTCTAGTCCGCCCCCAAGGCGCTTCTTCTTGTTTTCTTCGTAGTCGCTGAACGAACCCTCGAAGTAGTACACCTCTGAGTCGCCCTCAAACGCCAAAATATGGGTGCACACCCGGTCGAGGAACCAGCGGTCGTGCGAAATGATCACCGCACAGCCCGCAAAGTTCTCGAGGCCTTCCTCGAGTGCGCGCAGCGTGTTGATGTCGAGGTCGTTGGTCGGTTCGTCCAGCAGAAGCACGTTTCCGCCCTCCTTAAGCGCCATGGCGAGGTGCAAGCGGTTGCGCTCTCCGCCCGACAGCACGCCCACCTTTTTGGACTGGTCGCCGCCGCTAAAATTGAAGCGCGAGAGGTAGGACCGCGAATTCACGATTTGGCCGCCCATCTCGAACTGCTCCTGTCCGTCGGCGATAATTTCAAAAATGGACTTGTCGGCAAAAAGCTTGGAGTGGGTTTGGTCCACGTAGCTGATTTTAACCGATTCGCCCACCTTGAACTCGCCGGCGTCGGGCTTCAGTTGGTCCATTACCATCCGGAATATGGTCGTCTTACCCGCGCCGTTGGGCCCGATGATGCCCACAATGCCCGCCGGAGGAAGCGTGAAGTTCAAGTCCTCGTAGAGCAACTTGTCGCCAAACGCCTTCTTCACGTGCAGCGCATCAATGACGTGCGTGCCCAGGCGCGGCCCGTTCGGAATGTAAATTTCAAGGCGTTGCTCTTTGTCCTTTTGCTCCTCGCTCATCAACTTGTCGTAGTTGTTCAAGCGCGCCTTGCTCTTGGCCTGCCGTCCTTTCGGATTCATGCGCACCCATTCGAGCTCGCGCTCTAAGGTCTTGCGGCGCTTGCTGGCCTGCTTTTCTTCTTGCTCAAGTCGCTTGGTCTTCTGGTCCAGCCAGCTCGAGTAGTTTCCTTTCCACGGAATTCCCTCGCCGCGGTCCAGCTCCAAAATCCATCCGGCCACGTTGTCGAGGAAGTAGCGGTCGTGCGTCACGGCGATGACGGTGCCCGGGTACTGCTGAAGGTGGTGCTCCAGCCAAAGAATGGACTCGGCGTCGAGGTGGTTCGTGGGTTCGTCGAGCAGCAGAATGTCGGGATTCTGCAGCAGCAAGCGGCACAGTGCCACGCGGCGGCGCTCACCGCCCGAAAGCACCGAAATGGGCGTTTCGCCGTCGGGCACCTGCAGGGCGTCCATTGCTCGGGCGAGCACCTGGTCCAGCTCCCACGCGTTGGTTGCGTCGATTTTGTCTTGAAGCTCGGCCTGACGCGCCATCAGCTTGTCCATGGCGTCAGGGTTTTCGTACACCTCCGGAAGCCCAAACTGATCGTTGATTGAGTGGTACTCTTCCAGCACGGCAACGGTCTCTGCCATGCCCTCTTTCACAATATCAATCACCGTCTTCGACTCGTCGAGCTGGGGCTCCTGCTCGAGGTAGCCAATGCTGTAGCCGGGCGAATACACCACGTCGCCTTGGTAGCTTTTGTCGATGCCGGCGATAATCTTGAGCAACGTGGACTTACCCGAACCGTTCAGACCGATAATGCCGATTTTGGCCCCGTAAAAAAATCCGAGGTAAATGTCTTTGAGGATCGCTTTATTGTTGTTCGGGAGGATTTTACTCACCCCCGACATCGAGAAAATAACTTTCTTGTCGTCTGCCATGATTGATGCGGATTGAACCGCAAATATCGGGATTATCTGCGGGCTGCCGCGGCATAATTAATGTACTTTAGCGAGCCATGCGGAATTTTCTATGCATCCTGGCACTGGCGGCTTCGCTGCCCTGGGCTCGAGCGCAGCAGCGCGTGGTCTTTCAGGGCTACGTCACCGAAGAGCGGACCGCCGAACGCGTGCCCGACGTCATGATCGTCAATGCCCGTTCTGAAGAGCGCGTGGCGACCGACCGCAGCGGGCGGTTCCGCGTCGAAGCACGGCTCAACGACACCCTGGTCTTCAGCCGGCCGGGCTACGGCTACCGGTACTTGGTGGCGCGCCACGCCGACTCGGTCCGCGTCACCCTGCCCCCGCGCAATTTTTTGCTTCAGGAAGTTCCGGTGACCGCCTACAAGCTGACCAGCAACCTTCCGCGCGAAATGGAGCTCAAAGAACCCGCTCGCCCCAGCGGCAGCGCGATTGCCGTGCCCAAACCGGCGCCGCCCACACTGGCCAATCCGATTGACTTTCTGTACGACCAATTTGGCAACCGGCCCCGGCAGCTGCGCGAACTGGCCGCGCTCGTCGAATCCGATCAGTACCGCAACCAACTGAACGAGAGCCGCAACCGGGTGGCGCTCTTTGAACTCACCGGCCTGACTGAGGCAAAAATGGAAGAAGTGCTCCTCTTTTGCCGCTACAACCAAAATGCGATCCGCACCGCCACCGATTACGAGCTCTTGGTGAGCCTCGTGGCGTGCTACCAGGAATTTGAGCAGCGGCAGAGCCAGCAGCCTTAGCGGCTGTAGTTGGGGGCCTCCTTGGTAATCGTGACGTCGTGCGGATGGCTCTCGGCCACCCCAGCTGCGGTAATGCGCACGAACTGGGCTTTCTCCTGAAGGTTGGCGATGGTCGCGGCACCGCAGTAGCCCATTCCGGCGCGCAGTCCGCCCACAAACTGGTACATGACTTCGTT
>JBEGTJ010000073.1:0-8363 GCA_041179465.1 Bacteroidota bacterium
GCGATTCCGACGAGTACCACGGCCCAGGTGCGCAGCGGAATCCGGTGGTCCTTCTGGGTCTCAAAGAGAATGGTGCTCGACACGTGCAAGAAGATTCCGACCACAAGGCTGC
Source organism: Bacteroidota bacterium (assembly GCA_041179465.1). Taxonomy (GTDB): domain Bacteria; phylum Bacteroidota; class Bacteroidia; order Flavobacteriales; family Schleiferiaceae; genus TMED14. The sequence goes on from JBEGTJ010000073.1 coordinate 113, forward strand.
CGACGACGACGTCGACGTGCGGGTGCTCAGGAATCATTAGGCCGGCCGCAGCGCCCAGCGGGGCGGCAAGGCCCAGGGAGGCCATGGCTAAGGTTCCGCGCCGGGAGTCGGTGCCCTGGTGCTGCAGCCAGTGGGCCACCAAGGCGGCGATGGGCAGGTTGTGCACGCCGAGCGACACGACAAAGGCAGTTTGGGCGCCCTCGCTCAGGCCAAAGAGCGGAACCGCCTCGGCAAACGAGTGAATCCACAGGCCGATGAAGGCGGGCCAGGGGTTGCCGTGGCCGTGCGTGTGGCCGTGCTCCAGGCCCTTAGACAGGCCGTCGAGGGCAAACTGGAGAAAGTAGCCCATGACGATCCACAGCCCCCAGGTGCTGCTGGGCACCAGTTCGTGGGCGCTGACCTCGGCGAGCTCGGGCATCCACAAAAACACGGTGACGGCAAAGAGAAAGGCTCCCGAAAAGGCGTTGGTGGTCGCCAGCCACGTCTTCGGAACGATTTTGCGGCCCAGCCAGGCGCCCAGCACGAGGGGCAGCGCGAGTCCAATGAGCGTGGCGTGCACGCCGGCCGACGCAAAAAGTTCCTCAAAATCAGTGCGGTCGAGCAGCATGACGCGCTCGTGGAACGCGGATTCATCTGAGCCGTCCCGAATGCTGATGGACTTGTGAACAAAGGGTTCGTCGATCCAGCGCTGCACCCTGAATTCCACCGAACCCATCTGGAGGTGGTCTTCGGGAACCAGGTTGCTCCGCACCTCAGCGGCGTTCATGAAGTCCACGACCAGCACGCCCCCTGGGGCCAGGGCCTGGGCCATTTGGGCTACGGCGCGTTGGTGGGTGGCGAGGTCGTCAAAAAAGCCAAAGCTGGTGAACCAGTTCACCACGGCGTCGTAGGGCGGCTGGGGAAGGGGGTCGAGCATGCTGCCCACAAAAAGTTCGGCGTCGATGCCTTTTTGGGCGGAACCGGCCCGCGCTTCGGCGACCCGGTGGGCGGCGAGGTCGATTCCCGCCACGCGGTAGCCCAGTTCGGCCAGCGGCCAAAGGTGGCGTCCGCGCCCGCAGCCGACGTCAAGAATTCGGGCTCCGGGCTTGAGGTTGAGCAGTCCCACCACGTTCTGCACGGCCTGCCGCGCCTCGTCTTCAGAACGGTGCGCATAGAGCATCGGGTAGTAGGGGGAGTCGAACCACATGGCGGCAAAAGTAACCCCTTGTGGGTTGCTAGTTACTAGTTTCTAGTAGCCCGATAAATTGTAGAGGGCCCGCGCCGCACCAAAGACCACGGCGGCCATTACCACCCAGCGCACTGCGGGTTGGGCGGCTGGAATGCGGACCACGTAGCGCGCTCCGAGCCAGGCGCCCAGACCAGACCCGACCGCCAGCCAGAGCGCGGCGCTCCAGACGATATCGCCAATAAAAAGATAGATGAGGGTGGCGGGCAGGGCCAGCACCAAGGCCAAGATGAGTTTGATGACGTTGGCGTCGCGCAAGGTCCAGCGCTGCACCAGCACGAGGGCGGCGAGCATCATGATCCCGATGCCCATTTGCACAAATCCGCCGTAGAGTCCGATGGCGAAAAAGGTCAGCCAGCTCATCAGGCCGCCTTCGCGGCGTTCACCTACCGCCAGCCAGCGTGAGGGTTTGGTGAACAACGTAAAAAGCATGGCAGTCATCACCACCGCAATGCTGGCCTCCATAAAGGCGGGCGAGGCGAGGCTACCCACGACACCTCCGAGCAGGCTGCCCGCAAAAGTGGGAAGGGCCAGGCGGCGACTGGCGCGCATGAGGAAGCGTTTGCGGCGCGACGGGCGCACGCTCAGCACCGCCGTGACGGTTTGGGCGAGTACTCCGACGCGGTTGGTGGCGTTGGCAACCGATCCGTTCAGGCCCGAGCCGAGCAGCAGCGAGAGGGTTATGGCGGAGCCGTTCCCCGCCAAGGTGTTGACCACCCCGGCGACGAGTCCGCCGGCGAAAAAAAGGAGGTCGTGGACCATGACGGCAAAGGTAGGGGGCTGTTGGATAGTAGAATGCTTGTTCAGATGCGCTGAAAATCGCGGCAAGATGATAGAATTATATCATGTTTTAATTGCAGAAAACTATTAGAATTACTCATTATAGGTTTTAACATGAAGAAAAAAAATTTACACACTAATATTGGTCACGGGCTATTTGGTCCATTCGCAACCAATCAATCCCGCGAGCACCACTGAATTTGTCATGCCTGTTGGAAGTTACAGCAAAGTGGCAAACACGGGCGCTGGAATTTCGGGCAAGTCCTATTGGGGACCGAGGGTAAATGAGTTGTCTTGAAAAGAAAAAAGTCTAAGTTTGACATGAGCGCTCTACAGTATGTCTTTCCTGCTGAGTTGCTGAGGTACTATATTGGGGATTAATACTGACAAGCCGACTTACCAATACTACTTTGAGGTGGTATTTAAAGAGTAAAACGATTAACTTAGTGATTATTCAAAATAAGATTACGAAGGCAACGGCTTATGAAGAAAGCGCACCCAGGATTTTCCACTTCGCGGACGTACTGTGTTTCCTGAGCTGTTTAGACGTCTCTATCGACGCAAAGTGTCTTGTGAGTATTTATTTTTACCAAGAAATATCGGTTGTCCCATTTTCATGGATAAATCTTTTGTAACTTGCCAATGGATGTCTTGCCAGATGGATATTCATATGGTGGAAAAAAATGTTAACTCCTAAACTCCAAAAAAATAAAAATGGTGATTTCGTGATCTCTGGACAAAGTGGCTATGTTAACTTAGAATATGTGGAATGCTGTGAGTTTTATCTTTAAAATTAGTTTGTAATGAAAATGACGAAATATTCGCTTTTATTGTTTACATTTTTTGTGATTCTTTCAGGTTGTTCAAAGGACACTTACAATAAAGGAGACTTTGGAAATCTATCAACATCTCCTTCATACTATTGTGCAGGTAATTTGAATAATTCTTTTGATACGATTGGAATCCAATTGGTCTATTCCATGTTTAATGCGTGTAATTTTCAATATTCGAGTAATGACGTGCAAGCTTTTAAAAATAATATGATTGATGGATTTCCAACATCATTAGGGAATCTTGAAATAGACACTACAGATTTTGGAGGATTGTCTGAACAGGAATATTACCTTAAAATTGCACAAATTTTTGAAACAAATTCAGAGGAATACAAGCCAACTGATTTTGTGGATGATTTTATTTCATTAGAAAACTCGATAAATGATGATTCGATGTTAACGGATTTTGCTAAAGATCGGTTGTTAATACTAGCTGCAATGTGTAAGCACAGCACCCATTTTTATATTGACGGAGGCTTCATTCGACTCGATACCGTGTATTCAAGTGATACCGTGTTTTGTGTTACACCTGATTGGGAAGCAAGACTAGTTAACTGTCTACGTGAGCAAACTAATGCTATTTTCGGTGATAATAATCCTGTAGATGATATTGCCTTTGTGGCCGGGCTACCCGAAACGTGGTTGGGGTTGCTTGCATATTGTGGTTGGGAAGCCACTTGGGGTTCGTATTTCTGGTCTGACTATGTTTCGATCACAAGTGCAGTTAGTGAGCTTGATTTTGAAAACTGTGATCAATGAGGGTGGTTAGATTTTTTCTATTAATTGTTTTGATACTAAATCAGGTTTTATTAATTTCTTCGTTTACCAATTCGGGTTCAATAGAAAGGAGTTCAATAAAGTTAGTAATAGCCACGATTGTTTCGTTACTATTTAAATTTATATCGATTGCATTTTATTGGGGGCGAGTTAATTCAATAATTAAGATAGGATTAATTATTTTAAATTTCCCTACTTTACTTTATTTATTGATTAAATTGCCTCCAAGTCAATATAAAGTCAAGAATTGAACTTTTAAAGTATTTCCTCTTTCCCTGAACTTAAGCTCTCTTAATTGGAGAGATATGTGGGAAGACAAATGGTAATATGCCAGGTAATGTATTTGAGGTACATTTTGTGATTTGTTATAGACTCCCAAATGAGCCAAATGCCGGTTTTAAGGTTTCCTAAACGTACATTGCGATTCAATTTCTTCACTTTTATAACCTTGATGCCCCACACAACCATGTACCTTAGCGCACATGAAGAAAAGCTTGTTTGCCCTGGGAATTCTGGGCCTCGCGGCCTGCCAAAGTGAACCTGAAGCGGGCGAGATTGCCTTCTCGGCGACCGTGGATACGCTCGAGATCGACGCCCTGCGCTGCTACGCCGTGAACTACGAGGTCTGGGGGAGCCCCAGCGACACGGCGGGCACGAGCCTGGCGGTGCGCGCCATCCTGACTGCAGGGGCGGTCACCGACAGCAACAAGGCGGTGGACTACCTTCCGGCGGGCGACACCCTGCGGGGCAGCTTCTACTACTTGAGCGTTCCGGTCACGGCTGGCCCTGCCGAACTCGACCTGAACGTCACTAAAATAGACCAGCCATGAAGCACATTGGCGTACTGACCTCGGGGGGCGACGCCCCCGGAATGAATGCCTGCGTGCGGGCTGTGGTGCGCACTGCCGACCGCTTGGGGTTGCAGTGCACCGGATTCTACCGTGGCTACGACGGCGTGCTGGCCAACGAGCACCTGCCCCTCACGCGCTTTGACGTGCGCAACATCATTCACCGCGGCGGAACCTTTCTGCAAACCGCGCGGAGCGACGAGTTCCGCACCCCCGAGGGCCGCGCCAAGGCGGCCGCCAACCTGCGTGCCCTCGGCATCGAGGGCCTTGTGGTGGTGGGCGGAGACGGTTCGTTCACCGGCGCCAAATTGCTCAGCGAAGAGCACGGAATCCGCGTCATGGGTTGCCCCGGCACCATCGACAACGACCTCTTCGGGACCGACTACACCATCGGCTACCAAACCGCAGTCGACACCGCGGTCGAGGCCGTCGACAAGATTCGCGACACGGCCGTCTCGCACAACCGCCTCTTTTTTGTCGAAGTGATGGGCCGCGACGCGGGCTTTATTGCCCTGCGTACGGGCATTGCCAGTGGGGCAGAGGGGGTGCTGATTCCCGAAACCACCACCGACATCGATCGGCTGATTTCCTACCTGCGCACCGACCACCAAAAAAAGCGCCGTTCCGGCATCGTCATCGTCGCTGAGGGCGACGACAGCGGCGGAGCCTACGCGGTCGCCAAGCAGGTGCAGGCAGAGTTCCCTGACTGGGACACCAAAGTCACCATTTTGGGCCACACGCAGCGCGGAGGCAAGCCCAACGCCTTCGACCGCATCCTCGCCAGCCGCATGGGCCACGCAGCTGTCAACGCCCTTACGGCTGGACGCAACCGCGAAATGGTCGGCGTTCAGGGCCACGAGGTGGTGTACGTTCCGCTCGAACAAGCCATCAAGCACCACGCCCGCATCAGTCCCTACCTGCTCGAGCTCGTCGACGCCCTTTCGTAATGTCCGCAGCGCGCTGGGTAGACGTCGTCGTGCCCGTGCCGGTGCGCACGGCCTTCACCTACGCCTGGTCGCTCGACCGCGAGCCCGAACCGGGACTTCGGGTCTTTGTCCCCTTCGGGCGGAACCGGGTGCTCCTTGGCGTCGTCGTAGCGACCCGTTCGGATGCGCCCAGCTACCCCGCCAAAGAAGTGGTGCGGTCCGTCGACGAGCGCCCCAGCTTTCAGCGCCAGCAGCTCGCCCTATGGTACTGGGTGGCCGAATACTACCTCTGCGCGCCTGGCGAAGTCCTGTCGGCCTCGATGCCCGGCTTCATGCAGGTCGAGCCCGACGACGAATCCACCTACACCCTGCGCGACGACGGAGTGTGGTCGCTGCGCTTTGCGGCGCCGCGCCACGATTCCGGGGCCGTAAACCGCGCCTTCGCGTCGCTTTCGCGCGCCAAGCTCCAGGCCGAAGCCCTGCTCCGCTACTTTCAGCTGGCCCTCGAGGCCGAGCCTGAAGACAACCGCCACCCCTGGGTTGCCGTCGCGGCCCTCGCCGCCGAGGGTTCCGAGGTCAAGCCCGCCCACCTTGCGGCCCTCGTCGAGCGCGGAATTCTCGAGCGCGAGCTGCGCCCCCTGGACCGCAGCCTCGACTTGGGCGATTCCCTTTCGCTTCCGGAGCTCAGTGCGGCCCAACAGGCAGCACTCGATGCGCTCGAAGCGAAGGAGCACGCGCAGCTCCCCAAGCTCCTATGGGGCGCGACTGGGTCAGGCAAGACCGAGGTCTACCTTCACCTCGCGGCCCACGCCCTTGAGGAAGGCAAGCACGTGCTGCTGATGGTTCCCGAAATCGGACTGGTTCCGCAGGTGGTGCAGCGCGCGGGCCGGGCCCTCGGGCCCGACCGGGTGGTGCCCTGGCACCACCAGCTCGCCGACGGCGAGCGGCGCGCCCTTTGGGAACACTTGCTTGATCCCGATTCCGCCCCGCGCGTCGTCGTGGCCACGAGGTCGGGCATCCTCTTGCCGTGGCACCGCCTCGGCCTCATCGTCGTCGACGAAGAACACGAAACCAGCTACAAACAGCAGGAACCTGCTCCGCGCTACCACGCCCGAGACGTCGCCGTTTGGCTGGCGCAGCAGAAAAAAATTCCGGTCGTCCTGGGCTCCGCCACCCCGTCGGTCGAAACCTGGCACAACGCCGCCCAAGGCAAGTACCAGCGGGTCGACCTCACCGAGCGCTACTCGGGCGTCGCCTTCCCCGAAGTGCTGCCGGTCAGCACCCTCAAGGCTCAGGCCCTGCACCAGCAGGTGGGGCCGTTTATCCCCGAAACCTATGCTGCGGTGGCCCAGACCTTGGTCGACCGCCAGCAGGTCCTGGTCTTTCAAAACCGCCGCGGATACGCTCCGGTGCTCACCTGCATGAACTGCGGATGGATCGAGCCCTGCACCGACTGCGACGTTTCGCTGACCTACCACAAAAAGGCACGCCAGCTCGTGTGCCACTACTGCGGACTCCACAAGGACCTGCCCGACACCTGTCCGCAATGCCGCCAGTCCGCCTGGGATTGGCGCGGACTCGGAACCGAGCGCATCGAAGAAGAAGTCGAAGCGCTGTTTCCCGAGGCCCGCATCCTGCGGGTGGATTCCGATTCCACGCGGAGCAAACGGGCCATGACCGACTTTTTAAAGTGGATGGAGTCGGGCGAAATCGACCTCGTCGTCGGAACCCAAATGGTGGGCAAAGGACTCGACCTCGCCGGCCTCTCGCTCGCGGTGGTCACCAATGCCGACCTGATGCTGAACCGCCCCGACTTCAGGGCCCACGAACGCGCCTTCCAGCTTCTTCTCCAGGTAGCAGGGCGCACCGGACGCCGCGAACAGCGCGGACGCTTACTCATCCAAACCGCCACGCCCGGGCATCCGGTCCTCCAGCGCGTGGTCGACCACGACGTTCCGGGCATGATGGACTTTGTGCTTCGGGACCGCGCCGAACACCACTACCCGCCTTTTGCGCGCATGGTCCGCATCGAAGTGCGCCACCGCAAAGAGTCGGTTGCCCGCGACGTATCGCATTTTTTGGCTACGCAACTGCTCAAGGCGCTTTCGGGCGGAATCCTCGGTCCCGACGCCCCGCCGGTGGCCCGCATTCAAGCCATGTACCGACAGCATTTGTGGGTGAAGCTTCCGGCCGACGGCAGCGTCAAGGCCACCAAGCGCCGGCTCCTCAAAGAGATCGACGGACTCATCTACCACCCCCACGGCCGCAGCGTGCGGGTGATTGTGGACGTGGATCCGAACTAATCGAGTTACTCGTTTCTGGTTTCTGGTTTATTTCTGAGCTTCCACAGCCCGCAATAGCAATTGGACCAACGAGCCAATTTCAGCCAACCTCGCCAACCTTGCTAGCTAGCCTATTCGCTCCAGCACCATCGCCGAGGCACCGCCACCGCCGTTGCAGATACCTGCCGCGCCGTAGCGGGCTTGGCGGTCCTGCAGCACGCTGATCAGGGTTACGAGGATGCGCGCGCCGGAGGCTCCGAGGGGGTGGCCCAGCGAAACGGCACCGCCGTGCACGTTGGTTTGGGCGGAGGTAATTCCGAGCAAATCCATGTTGACCAGGCCGACGACGCTGAACGCCTCGTTGAGCTCAAAAAAGTCGATGTCGTTCACGGAGATTCCGGCCCGCTTGGCGGCCAAGGGAACCGCTTTGGCCGGAGCCGTCGTGAACCACTCCGGTTCGTGGGCCGCGTCAGCTGCACCCGCGATGCGGGCGAGGGGCTTCAGGCCCAGCGCCTTCGCTTTTTCTTCAGACATCAGCACCAATGCCGCAGCCCCGTCGTTGAGGGTAGAGGCGTTGGCG
>JBEGTJ010000074.1:0-7777 GCA_041179465.1 Bacteroidota bacterium
TTGTTCATCAATACCACGATGCGGGGTACACCTACCTGACGGGCAAGCAGGATGTGCTCGCGGGTCTGGGGCATGGGACCGTCGGTTGCGGCAACTACCAGGATGGCGCCGTCCATTTGGGCAGCACCGGTAACCATGTTCTTTACGTAGTCAGCGTGGCCCGGGCAGTCAACGTGCGCGTAGTGGCGATTAGCTGTTTCGTATTCAACGTGGGCGGTGTTGATGGTGATACCGCGCTCTTTCTCTTCAGGAGCAGCGTCGATTGAGTCGAAGCTACGCGCCTGAGAAAGACCCGCTTGAGCCAATACCGAAGTAATAGCAGCCGTAAGGGTGGTTTTACCATGGTCAACGTGACCGATGGTACCGATGTTGAGGTGCGGTTTGTTCCGCACGAAATTCTCCTTTGCCATTGCGAATTAGAGAGTTAAGAGAGATTAATAAAACCTGTACTGTGAACGTTGAGCCAATGGCGGGAATTGAACCCGCGACCTTTTCCTTACCAAGGAAACGCTCTACCCCTGAGCTACATCGGCGGTGGAGCGGAAGACGGGATTCGAACCCGCGACCCTCAGCTTGGAAGGCTGATGCTCTACCAACTGAGCTACTTCCGCGGTAAGCTGTTGTGGGAGTAGATGGACTCGAACCACCGATGCCGTTAGGCGACAGATTTACAGTCTGCTGCAATAGCCACTATGCGATACTCCCAATGTACAGTTTAGTACAAAAACTTCGCACTCTGCAGAGCCTGAGAGCCAGCAGAGGGACTCGAACCCCCGACCCACTGATTACAAATCAGTAGCTCTACCAACTGAGCTATGCTGGCTTAGGGGACAAGGCCCTGCAGTGCGCGAAAAAGAACGTTGCTGCCCGTGCAGCACGGCCGCTTTTTCAAACGGACTGCAAATGTAGAAAAAAAAGCGATTATTTCAATACCTACTTTGACCTTCTGAGCTTTTTTGTTTTGGCCTTGGCTTCTCGGGCCACTCGGCGCAGGCGATCTACCGCCATGCTCAGGGCTTTTTCAAAGGTCCTGGCCTCCTTGCGCACGACCAAATCTTCGCCCGGAACGTGCAGGGTAATCTCGGCAATCTTATTGGCCGCGAGGTGGTTGTTGTCAATTTTAAACTGTACGCTGGCGTGAAGCGCCTGCTGGTAGACTTGGTTCACGCGTTCGAGGCGCTGGTGCGCGAAGGCGATCAGACGATCGCTTGCCTTGAATTGAATGGCACGGACTTCAGTAATCATCGCATAGGGGATTTGGGCAGCGCCTCCCCTATCGGCCGCGGGGATGGGCGCGTTGGTAGACCGATTTGAGTTGTTCCACCGACGCATGGGTGTAGACTTGCGTGGCCGATAAATTCGCGTGCCCCAAGAGCTCGCGAATCACCGTAAGATCCGCACCCAGGTCAAGCAAATGCGTCGCAAAGGTGTGCCGCAGGGCGTGCGGGCCTAAGTGTTCGCTTGTGCTTGCCCTTTGAAGGTACGATTTTACCACGGAATACACACTACGCGGATCCAGTTTTTTACCCGTCGGGCTGCAAAAAATCCAATCAGAAATTGAGCGCCACTCTCCGTGGTGCCGGCGGTAGAGGTCGAGCCATTCCGGCAGCAGCGGAAGCTCCCGCTCCTTGTTTCCCTTTCCCACGACCCGCAACGTGGCGCCGTGAACCTGGGCATACGTCAAATTCAGCAGTTCAGAACGGCGGAGGCCCACGGTGTACAGCGTCAGGAGCAAAAACTGGTCGCGGCGCCCCACCGCGTCGTCGGCAAACGACTTAGGGTCGAGCAAGGCCTCGACCTCGGTGGCCGTTAGGGCCCGCACGACCCGGCTGGGGGTGCGCAGCAAAGGAACCCCCTGAGCGGGATTGTCCGCGCGGGGATCCAATGCCCGCCTCCACCGGTAAAAGCTGCGCAGGGCACTCAACTTTCGATTCACCGAACGGGCCTTGGTTCCTTCCTGAACGAGGTCCGTCACCCACGAGCGCACGTGGATTCGCGTGGCCCCCTCGGCGTTCGGCATTCCCAGGGCATGTTCCGCAAACGACAGCCACTGGCCCACGTCGGCGGCGTACGCGAGCACGGTGGCCTCGGAGCGGCGGCGCTCCCAGCGCAGGTAATCAATGAATGCGTCGAGCATAAAAAAAGCCTCGAGTTTCCTCGAGGCTTAAATTAGGTCACGTACCCGTTATTCGGCGTCTTTCAAACGAAGACCCTGAACGTAGGTAGCCTTAATGATTTCTTTGCGACGGCTCACCGACGTTTTGGTGAACTGCTGGCGGCTGCGCAGTTGGCGCATCGTGCCGGTTTTGTCGAATTTGCGCTTGTAGCGCTTTAGCGCGCGCTCAATTCCTTCACCTTCTTTAACTTGTACTACTAGCATAATGGGGACACCTCCTCTCTTTGGGCTGCAAAGGTACAACTATTTACCTACATAAAAATACAGGGGTATTTGAACCTTTTGTGCGGAATCAAACGGCGCCAAGGCAAAAACTTCGCTCAGGGAGCGGAGCGGGCGCACCCGGCTTCGAAAGCGGTGCAGCGCCCTGACTTGCGGAGCGCGCCACAGCGGGTGCGCGTACAGCTGGTCCTCGGGCACCGTGTTCAGGTCCATAGGACTGGGCGGATTGAGGTCCCACAAAAAGTCCTGGCGGTCGTCCCATCGGGCCGCCAGCAGGGAGTCTACCCCGCCCCACCGACCTCGGTCGCGCACCAAACCTTGGGCCTTCCAGTCCGGCCACCCTTGGCTTTGAAGCCACGGCGCCGAAACGGTGTCGCTGGCAACCCGAATCCGTTGCTTGGGCAGCCTGGTCCGCTTCAGGGAATCGTAGGGAACGCGCGCTCGGGAGTCGCGCCGGGGGTAGCTCGAGCGAAACTCGGCCGCCGGCGGGAGCTTCGGGAATTCCGCCCAAACCGGCTCGGGCGGCGGCGTGGCGTGCCACTCATTTAAAATGAAAAGGGCGAGGAACAACCCCGCCCATCCAAGTTCCGCAACCCAAGGTTTGGGTTGCCGCCGCATCACTCGGCGTCGTTTGATGCGTAGGAATCGGGCTCGTCTTTGGGGGGCGTGCGAAGCACTTTCACAAAGAAGTAAATGGTTACGGCGGTAACCAGGATTTCGGTGACCAACATCATGGTCCAGGCAGCAGCGGTCATATCAGTTCAGAGCGTTGGTTCGACGGCGGTAGGCTACAAACACCATTCCCGCGATGAAGGCGAAAAGCGCCACCAGAATTCCGCGCGCCAGGTGCTTGTAAAAAATGGGGTTGACAAAGGAGCCCGCCGCGATTTGGTCGCCGGCGCGCACGACCTGTCCAGTCGCAACTACCGGTTGGGCATCGGCCGCGTCCCATTGGTAGGTAGTGGCTTCACCGGTCGGCTGTACGAGGCGAATTACGGTTTGGCCGTCGGCGGACTGCACGTCGGCGATTCCGTTGACTTCGGCTACAAAGACGTCGGCGAACGCCTCTCGGTTGTAGGTAATGTCGACGTTTTGGATTTGCCCGATGATGCTGGACGAGTCAAACTTCCATCCGTCGTTCAAGGCGGACTTCCAGTCGTTGCCCTTGGGGGTAACGAGGCTCATCGTGAAGATGACCAACAGAATGGTCGGCGTGACGTACTTCAGAATGGGCTTGTAAAACTTCGGGAGCACGATGTCGGATCCGCGGTTGATTTCGTCCCAACCCCGGTCGATGCCCCAAATCCACGCGAAGAGGATGGCCTCGACGAGGGCAAAGAAGACCAAGCCAACCGTTCCTGCCCAGTAGTCGTACTGGTCAAAGACCCCTTGTTGGTAAAAGAAGACGGTGGGAAGTCCGGCCAAGAGCGTAACCAAACCAAAAGTCCACGCCGAGGCTTTGAGGCTGAACTTGAACTCGTCTTGCATGAAGGCCACCCACGGAGAGCCCATGGCGAGCGAACTGGTGATTCCGGCAAAGAAGAGCAGGCCAAACCACATGACGCCCGCGACGCTGCCGATGACGGCGCCCCACTTGGTAAAGAGGTAGGGCATGGTTTGGAAGGCCATGGCAAAGCCAGCGTTTTCTTTGACCCAATCCAGGCCGAGGTAGCCCACGGCGATCGGAATGACAATGCTACCTCCGAGGACGATCTCGACGAAGCCATTCATCCAGCCGGCGGCCATCGAGTTAAGGGCGATGTCGTCCTTGGGTTTGACGTAGGCGGCGTAGCAGTGGATGGTGCCCATGCCGACCGAAAGCGTAAAGAAAATTTGGCCCGCGGCCGCAAGCCACACGTTGGGATTGCTCAAGGAGTCGAACTGTGGATTCCACAAAAAGTTAAAGCCGAGCATGGCGTCGCATTCCGTACAGCCGGCGGGCGCACCCGAATCGCCGAGCAAGAAGGCACGCACGGCCAAAAAGGCCCCGAACACGATGAGCAGCGGCATGCCGATTTTGGCGACCTTTTCGATTCCGCCCTCGAGGCCCTTGCTGAGGATCCAGGTGTTGAGTCCGAGGACCAAAATGTAAAACCAGATGGCCTCGTAGGGCAAGCCCGTAGTGGATTGGCCGATGTCGACGTAGCTCGTGAAAAACTGCGCCACCTCGGTCTGGCTCATGCCCGTAAACGTTTGCACGACCGAGTGAACGACGTAGGAGAAGGTCCACGACTCGATGTAGGTGTAGTAGGCCGCGACCGCAATGTTGGTGAAGATGCCAAAAACCCCCAGGTACTTCCAGTAGGACCGCTTGCCCATGGAGTTCATGATGAACGGGGCGCTGTGGTCGCCCTTGGTTCCGCCAAAACGGCCAGAGGCCCACTCGATCCAGAGCAGCGGAATTCCCAGCACCAGAAAGGAAACCAGGTAGGGAATCATGAAGGCCCCGCCCCCGTTTTGCACGGCTTGAACGGGGAAGCGAAGAAAGTTTCCGAGTCCGACCGCGTTGCCGGCCATGGCAAGAATTAATCCTACCCGGGAACCCCAGGATTGGGTGTTGCTACTCATAGGTGATTGGGCTTAGCTAAGGTTTTCAAATATAGGTATCTCGTTCAATACCTCATCAAAAGAATGCGGCGCGTAGCCCAATTCCCTTCGGGCTTTGGCGATATGGAATCCTGTCACGGGCGGACGCTTCGCGGGCTGCCCCAACGAGTCGCTGCTGACGACGTCAATGAGGCTCGCGTCGAGGTGGGCGTGTGCGGCCACACGGCGCACGAGTTCGAGGATGCTGAAGGTATCGGGACCGCTGAGGTGGTAGATGCCCTCGGCACCACGTTCGGCTATGCGCAGGCAGCCCTCGGCGAGGTCCACGCTCCAGGTCGGGCTGCGCACTTGGTCGTCGACGACCCGAATGCGCTCGCCGCGCTGCAGGGCGCCCCGCGCCCAAAGGATGATGTTGCTGCGGCTCAGTCCCGGAACGTACCCAATCACCAAGACCGTGCGGGCGATGGTGTAGCGAGCGCCGCTGGCCTTCACGGCTTCTTCGGCGTGGAGCTTCGACCAGCCGTAGACGCTTAAGGGAGCGGGGGCCGCGTCTTCGGCGTAGGGTCCGTTTTGGCCGTCAAAAATGAAGTCGGTGCTGATGAAGATCAGGTGGACGCCGTGCCGCGCGCAGGCTTCGGCGCAGTACCGCGTCGCCGCTACGTTCAGTTGGTGACAAAGCTCGGGGTCTTTTTCGCAGTCGTCGACCTGCGTCATGGCCGCCGAGTGGATGAGGACGTCGGGGCGAAACTCCGTCAGCACCCGCTCGAAATCCTCAGGTCGGGTCGTATCGAGTTCCGCATACGGGAAGCCGAAGTGATTGCCGCGGGCGGGTCCGCGACCCGTAGCCAGCAGTTCGTGGCGGCCTTGCGCCAGGTAGAGCAGCGATTGGCCCAGCAAGCCGTTGGCGCCCGTCACCAGGATGCGCAGGGGGCGTGGAGTCACGTCAAGCACGGTAGGCGGAGCGGATTTCAGCTACCAGGGAATCGGCGGATTCGGCGGCGCGGCGCTGCCAATCGGTCCCTGAGGAGGCGTACATGATGCTGCGCGAAGCATTGACGAGCAGTCCCAATCCGGGCGTGCCGCGGAAGGCTCCGTGGCGCACCACTTCTTCGGCGCTTCCGCCTTGGGCGCCCACACCAGGAACCAAGAAGAAGGTCTCAGGCATACGGTCGCGCAGGGCACCGAGCGCCTCAGGACGCGTCGCACCCGCCACCACCATCAGGTTTTGGGGCGTTCCCCACTCCAGGTAGCAGTCGGCCACGGCCTCGTAGACCCGGCGGCCGTCGCTGAGGTCCAGCTGCTGAAGGTCGTCAGCCCCCGGATTGCTGGTCAAGCCGAGGCCCACAACCCACTTTCCTTGCCGCATGAAGGGTTCCACGCTGTCGCGGCCCATGTAGGGCGCCACGGTAATGGCGTCGTAGCCCATCACGTCAAGGATCCCTTGGGCGTAGCGGCTGGCCGTGTTGCCGATGTCGCCGCGCTTGGCGTCGGCAATCAAAAAGGGTTTTGAGCTGAGGCCGTGCAGGTGCTGCGTGACCGCGTCGAGGGCGTCCCAACCCGGGCGTCCCAGGGCCTCAAAGAAGGCAAAATTGGGCTTGTAGGCAACCGCCACGTGGGCGGTGGCGTCCACCACTCCAATGCAAAATTCGGCCAGTCCTCCGACCCCTGAGGGCAGTTTGCTGGGGTCGGGGTCAAGCCCCACGCAGAGGCCGTGCCCGGCCGTTTCGATGCGTTGGGTAAGTTCAGCGTAGGTCATTCGTCGGCGCCTTGTTGAAGTCGTTCGGCATGGTCCGCGACCCTCAGGCCCTCAATCAGGGCTCCGAGGTCGCCGTTCATCACGTCGGGGAGGTTGTACACCGTCAAGCCAATGCGGTGGTCGGTCACGCGGCTTTGCGGAAAGTTGTAGGTGCGGATTTTCGCACTACGGTCGCCCGTGCTCACCAGCGATTTGCGGTGCTCGGCCACGGCGGCGTCGCGTTCTGCCCGGGCCTTGTCCCAAATTCGCGCCCGAAGCACGGTCAGGGCCCGGTCGTAGTTCTGGTGCTGCGAGCGGCCGTCTTGGCATTCCACCACGATTCCGGTCGGAAAGTGCGTGAGGCGAACGCCCGACTCGGTTTTGTTGACGTGCTGCCCTCCTGCCCCGCTCGAGCGGAAGGTGTCTTTGCGAATGTCGACGTCGCGGATTTGCACGTCGAGCTCGTCGGCCTCGGGGAGTACGGCCACAGTCGCCGCCGAGGTGTGCACTCGGCCCTGGCTTTCGGTGGCAGGCACGCGCTGAACGCGGTGCACGCCGCTTTCAAACTTGAGCACCCCGTAGACTTGCTCGCCGCGGATCTGAACGCTGGCTTCTTTGATGCCGCCCACCGAGCCCTCGGTGAGGCTCAGCATTTCGGTGGTCCACCCTTTTTCTTCGGCAAAGCGGAGGTAGGCGCGCAGGAGTTCTCCCGCAAAGAGTCCGGCCTCATCTCCCCCCGTGCCCGCACGCACTTCGAGCACCGCATCTTTGGCGTCTTCGGGGTCTTTCGGAATCAGGAGTTCCTTGATTTCGGTTTCGAGCGAGGCAATGCGCTGGCGGGCGGCATCGAACTCTTCCTGCGCCATTTCGCGCATCTCGGGGTCTTTTTCGACGTCGAGCAGTTGCTGGGCCTCGTCGCGGTTGGCGATGGCTTGCAGGTAGCGGGTACGGGCCTGGACCAGTTCGTCGAGCTCCTTGTATTCGCGGTTCAAGCGTATGAATCGCGCGGGGTCCGCCGCCAGTTCCGGCGTCATCAGCTGGTCGTGCACGTCCTGGTGGCGCACCCAAATGGCCTGAAGTTTCTCTACGAGGTTCAT
>JBEGTJ010000075.1:0-7574 GCA_041179465.1 Bacteroidota bacterium
CCCAGGCGGTACACTACGTAGCCCGCGGCGCCCACTACGGGATTCCACGATACTTTAAAGGAGTCGGGGCAGGTCCACTGGTGGTTGAGGTTGGTGGGCACGCCGATGCGGCTCATTACGAAGTTGGTGGTGTCGCCTTGGGTTCCGCGGGTAATGCGGAGCCACATTTGATCGTTCACGCCCGCAGGCACCGACCAGTTGGCCTGGTCGACGTTGGCTCCGGGGTTGGCCACCACGGTCCAGGTTGCCCCGTTGTCGTAGGAGGCGCTGAGCTGGTAGGGCGAACCGTTGGGTTCGGAATCCCAGCGAACCGGGGTCGTTTGGCCGGCCACCAGGACTTCGCCGCCCACGGGGTAGGTGAGTTCGACGTCGGCCGCGACAAAAGTCCACGTGACAAAGTACTCTTGGCTTGCGCCCACGGCCACCGTGCCGTTCACGATGAGGTCAAAGTCCCCTGGAGTGGGGTTGATGACCTCAAACTGCTCGGCCGTGTTGAGGCTGTCGACGGCGCGCACGGCGGGGGTATTCAGGGCGGTGGCGTTGGCGGTCGGATTCAGCACCCAAGGCAGCCAGCTCGCGCTGCCCTGCACCAGGGTTCCGTTGAGGTTGTTGACCAGGGCGCGGCCGGCGTTGACGGTGGCTGCCGGGTCCGTCCAGTGCAGCATGACTCGCACGGCATGGGTTCCCGCGGGAACGGTAATGCGCACCGTGTCGGTTTCTCCGACCGATAGGCTGTCCTTCATGAAGTGGTTTTGCTCGATGCTTTTGGCCGCGCGCAGGGCGTTCATTCTCCCGTAGCCGTGGATAAAGTCCGGACCCGGCTGGCCGAGGTCGTCGGCGGTGTTCATCAGGATGGCCTTCATGAGTCCGCCGTGCGGATCTTGGCCGGAGTGCGTTTGGCGGTACGCGTCGTAAAGCTGGGCGAGCACCCCTGCGGTGCCGGGGCAGGCCATGGAGGTTCCGGTCAGCGTCGCGTAGCCGTTGGGGGAAGAGCACGAAAAAACGTTGGTGCCCAGGGCGGCGACGTCGGGCTTGATGCGTCCGTCGTGGGCCGGGCCGCGGCTGCTCGAGCCCGCAATGGCGTCGGAACCTTGAAGGTTGGCGACTGCGATCACGTTTTTGCCTTGTTTTTGGCCCCCCGTGATGTTGCCCCAGCCGGCGCCCGCGCCGTAGTTGCAGTTAGAGGTTCCGCTGTTGCCGGCCGAAAACACGTGCATCAAGTGGTAGTTCTGGATGATGTCTTGGTCCATCTGCTGCGTGAAGGCCGTGTAGCCCGCGTTGCAGCCGTTCGAGTAGCTGCTCGCGGTGACCCGCACCCCATACTGGGCGTAGTGCAGGTCCACGCTGTTGAGGTTTGCCGGGTAGTCGTAGTACACCAGCGACGCGCCGGGCGCTTGGCCTTCGCCGTCGGGGTTGAGGTTGCCCGCGCCAAAAATGGTTCCCGCCACGTGGTCTCCGTGGTTTCCCTGGCTCGGACCCGCGAAGTTGGCCAAAATCCGCCCGGTGAAGTCGATGTGCGGCTGGATGTCGCCGTCGTCGCCGTGGCCCACCGTCACGCCGGTGCCGCGGTAGTTGCGTCCGCCGGGGTAGGGAACCCGAATGGCATTCGAACGGTGGTTTTTCGTGCCGACGGCGTTTTCGGGTTCGGCGGGGGCCTCCTTGGGCTGCACGAACTGCACGTCCGGCAGCAGGGCCACCCGGGCCAATTCAGCGGGCTTTACTACCGCACTAATGCCCAGCGGCGAGGTGCCGACCACGCGTCCGATGCGGTTGAGGTCGCGAACGACGGCATCCCGTGAAGCCGTCGCCAAGGGAACCACGAGGAGCTCGACCTCGGCACCAACCCAAGCGTACTCGGGAAAGCTGCCCTTGGCGAGTTGGCTGCTCAGCTTCATTTCGGGCGTCACCGGGCTTCCGGCGGCAAAGGGCAGGGTGGCGAGGTGCGGCCACGCGCTGGGTTGCTGGAACTCGACGAGGTAGGCATTGAGCGGAAGGTATCCGTGGTTCACGGCACCGCGGGCGCTCCAAGTGGCCCATTCGAGCTCGGTAAGCGGGCGGTCGAAGGCCATGATTCGCAGAACTCGACCCTGGTCTGCGGCCGAACGCGCCGCGAGCTTCGACGCGTCATGCTCCGAAAGCGCATAGGTTCCCGACTGAAGGATCACGCGAGCCGTGGCAGGCCGGGCGGTTTGGGCACAAAGCGGAACGGCCATGATGGCGGCCAAGGCAAGTAAGCGTAATTTCATCGACTCAACACAGATTAAGAGGTACAATTTAGAACCCGAATGCCGAAGTTTAGTTTAACGTTTGCGTGGGCGCTCAGCCTCACCGTGTTGTCGGCGCAGAATGCCCAACGAATCCTGTACGTCGCGGCCCACCCCGACGACGAAAACACCCGCCTCATCGCGCACTGGTCGCGCGCCGAAGGGCGCAAAGTGGCCTACGTCAGCCTCACCCGGGGCGAAGGCGGCCAAAACCTCATCGGCCCCGAACTGGGGGAGGCCCTCGGCGCCATTCGCGAGGCGGAATTGCGCGCGGCCCGTCAGATCGACGGGGCGGAGCAGTACTTCACCTCGGCCCCCGACTTCGGGTTCAGCAAAAGCCCTGAAGAGACGTTTTCGGTCTGGAACCGGGAGCAAATCCTGGAGGAACTCATCGCCGTGGCCTTGGAGTTCCGGCCCGACGTCTTGGTCACGCGATTTCCGCCCGACGCCCGCGCCGGCCACGGCCACCACACGGCCTCGGCCATGCTCGCCCTGGAACTTTTTGCCCGTTTGGACCGGGAGCGCGCCGCGCACGGGGGCTGGGCTCCGCAGGCCGTGTACTGGAACACTTCGAGCTGGTGGGCTAAAGACCTGGAATCGGCGGCGCCCAGCGACAGCCTGGTTCGCCTGCAGATTGGGGGCTACCACGAGGCCTTGGGAACATCTGTCCTCCAAATCGGCACGCAGGCCCGAAGCATGCACAAGTCCCAAGGCTTTGGCGCCGAGAACGAGCACGGCTTCCGAACCGAGTACCTCCAGCTGCTGGCGGGGTCGCCGCGTGCTTGGTCCCCGGCCACGCCCACGCCGGCAGACCCCGAGTCCGCCCGGGCTTCGGGACGCGTGTGGCGCGAAGTGCGCGCCAACCGACCGTGGTACACCGACCGGGACAGCCTGGGCGTGAAGCGCGTCGAACTCGCCGTCAACGAAAGCAGCAAGCCCGTGATGTGGAACGACCAGCTCCTGGCCCCCGGACAGCGCGTCGAGCGCCAAGCCGCACCAGGACTGCCCGCTTGGTACGTCACGGCGGACCGGGTGCACGGCGAGCAACGCCGACCCTGCATTCCGGCGGACCCCCTCAGCGTAGCGGCCGACGTGCCCGCCGTTGTGGCCACCTCGCGGCGAGCGATTGCCCTGCAGGTCCGCTTTACCCGTTGGGCCTTGGCAAGCTCGTTTGCGGTCCAGGTTCGGCTGCCCCAGGGATGGAAGCTCCTCAGTCCCGCCCAACTTCAGTGGACGGCTGAGCCCGGTTCGGACTCCATTCAGGCGTTCACGGTCATCCTGCAGCCCGGTCCGCAGCCCACAGACGGCGCGCTGGAATTTGTTTTCGACGGCCAGCCCGTTCGCAAGGTGACGCTCATTCGCTACGGCCATATTCCGCACCGCGAGGTTTGGGAAGACGGCGGAATTCCGCTGCGCTACGTGCCCATGAAGCTCCCGGCGTGCCGCGTGGGCGTCATAGAAGGGGCGGGCGACGACGCGGCCCTGGCCCTGGCCCAACTCGGATTTACCGTGCGCCTCCTCGATCCCAAGCGCATGACCGCAGCCGACCTCAAGGGAATGGACGCCGTAGTTACCGGGGTGCGGGCCTACAACGCCACCCCCGGGATGGACCGGGCCAACGCCCTGCTGGAGCCGTGGATCCGCCGCGGGGGGCGGTTGGTAATGCAGTACGCCACCGCGAGCAGCGACCGCACGGCCGACCAAATGGGGCCCATGCCCTTTGAATTGGGCCGGCAGCGGGTGACGCGCGAGGACGCCGCGCCGACCTTTTTGGACCCGCAGCATCCGCTCCTTACCTCGCCCAACGCGATCAGCGCCCGCGACTTCGAGGGTTGGGTCCAGGAGCGCGGACTCTACTTCGCGCAAACCTGGCCCGCCGACTTCACGCCGCTCGTTGCGTGGTCCGACCCGGGCGAGCCCGAGGCCAAGGGAGCCTTGATCACCGCCCCGTACGGCCACGGAACCGTCACCTACTGCGCGCTGTCGCTGTTCCGCCAATGGCGCGAAGGGGTGCCCGGCGCCTACCGCTTGCTCGCCAACCTCGTTGCGCATGGGCGTTAACCTGCATCCGGCCGACCTTGCCGCACTCGTCCTCAGCATCGGGGGCATCAGCCTCTACGGGATGTGGAAGTCCCGCGCCAAGGCGACCGCGAGTGAATTTTTAAGCGGACAGCACCAGTCCAGCTGGTGGGCCATGGCGATGGGCATTATTGCCACCCAGGCCTCCGCAATCACCTTCATCAGCACGCCGGGCCAAGGATTTGCCGACGGTCTTCGCTTCGCCCAATTTTACCTGGGAATGCCGCTGGCGCTGGGGGTGCTGGGCGCGTGGGTGGTTCCGCGCTACATGCGAAGCGGGGCCCGAACCGCCTACGAGTACCTCGAGGCCATTTATGGGTCGCGGGTGCGCGGACTCGCCGCCGTCCTGTTTTTGCTTTCGCGGAGCCTCGCCGCCGGCATCACGCTGTACGCCCCGGCCATCGTGCTTTCGGCCGTGTTTCATTGGGACCTGAATGCCACCGTTGCCGCCACCGGACTTGTCGTAATCGCCTACACGGCATTCGGCGGCTACCGGGCCGTAGAGGTTACGCAAACCGCCCAGATGGCGGTCATCCTCGTCGGACTGGTCGCGGCATGGTGGGTGCTGTACCAGGGCATTCCGGCCGAAGTAGGCCTCGGTGGCGCCTGGTCCATCGCGTCGGCCTACGGGCACGATCAAATCCTGGATTGGTCGTGGAACCCCGCCAGCCGCTACACCGTGTGGTCGGGTTTGGCGGGCGGATTTTTCTTGGCAATGGCCTACTTCGGCACCGACCAAAGCCAGGTCGGCCGCTACCTCTCGGGCAAAAGCCTCGGCGAAATTCGCCGCGGGTTCCTGGTCACTGGCCTGATCAAGGTGCCGATGCAGCTTTTTATTTTGAGCCTCGGGCTGCTGCTCTTGGTTCGCATGCACCTGTCTACCGAGCCGATTTGGCACAACCCCGCCGTGGCGAAAGCCTGGTCCGCCATGCCCGAGTCGGCGCCGCTGAACGCCCAATGGAACCAGCTGCAGTCGGCGCGCGCAGCCCTCGCGGCCCAGCCCGAAACGCCGGAGCGCCAGCGCGCCCTGGCCGCGCTGCGCCAGCAGCAGCAAGCGCTGAAGGCCCGTGCAGCCGAGGTGGTTGCGCAGCGGGCCCCGGGGCTGGAAACCAAAGACGTCGACTACGTTTTTTTGGGGTGGGCGCTGAACCACATGCCGGTGGGCCTGCTCGGACTCCTGCTCGCCGTCATTATGGCGGGGGCCATGTCGAGCTCGAGTGCCGAAATCAACGCACTGGCTGCCACCTCGCTGATCGACTTTGGAAGGGTGCTGGGGCTGCCCGAAACCCTCAAGGCCTCGCGCGGCATCACCGTGCTCTGGGGCCTGATCGCGATGGGAGTCGCCCTGCTGGCAAGCCTCTATGAGAACCTCATCCAGTTGGTCAACCTGGTGGGTTCGCTTTTTTACGGGCCCATGCTCGGCATCTTCTTGTGCGCGTGGCTGCTGCCCAAGCGTCCGCCGTGGGCGGTCTTTGTGTCAGGAATCGCCGCGGAATGTGCCGTCCTCGCGCTGCACGGGGCAACGGTGGCCGGCTACCTTGAACTCGGATTTTTGTGGTACAACCTCATCGGCGCCGTCGGGGTGCTCCTTGGGGCACTGCTCCTCCCGGCGCTGCTTTCTCGGCGTACTTGAGCTCCATTCGGGCGACAATTTCGCTGACAGCCGGGCAAACGAGCGCGTTTTTTGCCGTCAAATCGAGGATTTGCGCTTGCTTAACTCGGTCCGTATGCGGGTACTCCCGGCAGGCCTTCGGGCGGTCCTCATAAATCGAGCAGGCGTTGTCGGCCTCCAAAAAAGGGCAGGGGAGCTGCTTGAGCACCCAGTCGCCGTCTTCGTCGAGGCGCAAGTAGCTGGACTCGAAGTCCGCCGTTTTCAGCCGCAGCCGCTTGGCCACGCGTTCCTTGTCGCGCTCGGTCCAGAGCGGGCCGGTGGTTTTGCAGCAGTTGGCGCAGCTCAGGCAGTCGGTCTTGGCGAACACCTGCTCGTGCAGCCGGTGCACCACCTCGTCGAGGTCGCGCGGGGGCTGCCGTTTCAAGCGCTTTAAAAAGGCATCCGAACCGGACTTCACTCCGCCCGAAGCTTGTCGATGAACGCGCGGGTCTCCTCGAGCCAGGGTGCGTACTCCGGCGTGCCGGGTCCATAAAATCCGCTGTAAATCTTGCGGACTTTGCCCTGCTTATCGAGGTAAATCGTGGTGGGGTAGGAGTGGAAGTTGGCCAAGCCCTCCAGGGTGCGCTCCACCGCCCCGCGCTCGGCGCGGCCGCCAAAGAGAATGGGGTAGCGCAGGTCGAGTCCGCGCACAAATTTGTCCACCGCGGGAAAGGCCTGCTCGCGGTCGGCGCTGCGTTCAAAGGTGATCCCAAAAAACTGCACGTCGGGGTAGGCCTTCTGGAACTGGGCAAAGGCGTTGCTTTCGTCGACGCAGTTGGGGCACCACGAACCCATAATCTGGATCACGGCGGGCTTGCCCGGTTCGGGGCGGAACAGCTCGCCCGTTTGGTAGTGCGGAAGCGAAAACGTGAGGGACTCCACCCCGGGCTTCATGCTCGACAGGCTAGTGGGGTCGGCCAGGCGGGCGTCGGGGTCGGCCGCGCCCGAGATGCGCTGCTGCCGGGTGGGGCTGAGGAATTGGGTGCCCTCAATGCGGCCGTCAGGGCCGAGTTCCAGCGCAAAAACGTAGGCAAAAACTCCATTGAACGTGCTCAAGTACACGTGGTTGTGGTAGCGGTTGCCGGCCAGGTAGCGGTAGTCGCCCGATTCGGTCATGATCGTTCCGAACACGCGTCCGTCGGCCTGCTCTTCCAGCACCGCAATGGCATTGCTTCCCTGGTCGGCAGGCTGGTCGGGATGGTGCATTTTCAACCCGTAGCGGGCGGCCAAAACTTCCCTGGGTCCGCGGCCTTCGGGCAGGTCAAACCGAGGAAGGGGTCCGCGCTCCAAGCGCAAACCGTAGCGCTCGCCGCGGTCCGGACGAACCCAGAACCCGTTCCAGGTGCTGCCCTCCTTGCGCCACCACAGCTCCCCGGGGAAGTACGGAAGTTCATATCGCTCGTAGCCCTCGGCGTTGGCGCCCACGTAGGCCAACGGCAAGCGCTCAGCGCCATTGACGATAAAAAATTCGGGCTTGGCCTTGGCGCCCTGGTCTACCGAAACCAACTCAATTGGCAGCAGCCACGCGGCATCCGTGCCCTGAGCGGCGCGCAACGTGATTTGGGCGCGAAACCATGTTT
>JBEGTJ010000076.1:0-11805 GCA_041179465.1 Bacteroidota bacterium
TTCGGCGCTGAAGGTCCTTAAGCCGTAGCGGAGTATATTCGGGTCATGGTTTTCAACTTCCACCGCTGGCTCGAAGAGCACCGCCACGAACTCAAGCCGCCCGTAGGCAACAAAAACCTCACGCCCGACTCCGAGGACTACATCGTCATGGTCGTCGCCGGTCCCAACGCCCGCAAGGACTACCACTACAACGAAACCGAAGAGGTTTTTTACCAGCTTGAGGGCCGCATCACGGTGCGCACCCAAGAAAACGGACGCCCCGTCGACCACGTGCTCGAAGCCGGCGACATGTTCGTGTGCCCCGCCAAAACACCGCACTCCCCCATGCGCGAAGCCGGAAGCATCGGCCTCGTCATCGAGCGCAAGCGCGCCGGCAAAGGCTTCACCGACGGCCTACTCTGGTTCTGCGAATCCTGCAACAACCCCCTGCACGCCGCCTACTTCGAGCTGCACAACATTGAAAAAGACTTTCTTCCGCACTTCAAGGAGTTTTACGGCAGCGAAGCCAAGCGCAGCTGCACCAACTGCGGCCACGTCATGGAGACGGATCCACGCTTCATTTAGCAACGAGTTACTAGTTACTAGCTGCCATACAGCCATTGCTCGGCGTTGTGCCGGAGTACCTTGGCCTTGACGGCGTCGGACCAGTCCATGCTGCGCACGAGGTCGCCCGGAACCGCCTCGCCCAAGGGGTAGGGGTAGTCGGAACCCACCGCAATTTTGTCCTCGCCCACCAGGCGGAGCAGGTTGTCGAGCGCGTACGGATCGTGCACGAGGCTGTCGACCCAGAACTTGCCGAGGTATTCAGTGGGCGGAACCGCGTTGTCGACGGCCACTAAGTCGGGACGCACGTCAAACCCGTGCTGGATGCGGCCGAGGGTCGCGGGAAACGATCCGCCGCCGTGGGCGATGGCCACGCGCAGCGAAGGAAGGCGCTCAAAGACGCCGCCAAAAATGAGGGAGCACAGGGCGCGGCTGGACTCGGCGGGCATTCCGACCAACCACGGAAGCCAGTAGCGCTTCATGTCGTCGCTGCCCATCATGTCCCAGGGGTGCACAAAAAGGGCGAGGCCGCGGCGGGCCATTTCCTCAAAAACGGGAAAAAACGCCGGATCGTCGAGGTTGCGCTGGTTGATGTTGGAGCCGATCTGCACGCCGCGCAGTCCGAGGCGCTCAAAGCGGTCGAGTTCGCGCAGGGCGAGGTCGGTGTCCTGCATGGGCAAGGTTCCGAGGCCCTCAAACCGCGCGGGGTTGCCGGCCACGACCTCGGCGAGGTGGTCGTTCAAGAATTCCGCCACCGCGGCGCCGTCGCGCCCGGGCGCCCAGTAGCTGAACATGACGGGGACGGTCGAAAGGACCTGCACGCCCACGCCGTGGCGGTCGCAGTCGCGAAGGCGCGCGTCCGGATCCCAGTTGTTGGATTCGATTTCGCGAAAGAGCACGTCGTCCTTCATCATGCGCGCGCAGCCCGGGCAGTGGTGCTCGAGGCGAACGAATCCGCCGTAGCCAAAACGCTCCGCAAAATGCGGAATGTGCTCGGGAATCAGGTGGGTGTGGATGTCGACGGGCGCGGGCAGCGAATTCATGCGAAGGATTGCGTCTAGGGTGCCTCGCGAAGATAGGCAGCGCCCTAACTTTGCACCCGATATGTGCGGCATTGCCCTCCTGCGCCTGCGCAAACCCCTTGACCACTACCTCGACGAGCACGGGACGGCCCTCTACGGCCTGAACAAAATGGTGCTCATGATGGAAAAGCAGCACAACCGCGGCCAAGACGGCGCGGGCCTCGCCGGAGTCAAGCTCGACATGCCCCCCGGCCAGCGCTACATCAGCCGCTACCGGTCGACCGACCCCAAGCCGATTCAAGACATCTTCACGCGCATTCAGAACCGCATCGAAGAGCGACTCGACGGCAAACCCGAGCGCCTCAAGGACGCCGCCTGGGTCAAGGAGAACGTGGCCTTCGCCTGCGACGTCTACTTGGGCCACCTGCGCTACGGAACCTACGGCGGCAACAGCATCGAGGCCTGCCACCCCTTCTTGCGGCAGTCCAACTACATGAGCCGCAACCTCTTGGTCGCCGGCAACTTCAACATGACCAACGTCGACGAACTGTTCGACGAACTCGTCCACCTCGGCCAGCACCCCAAGGAGAAGGCCGACACCGTGACGGTGATGGAAAAAATTGGGCACTTTCTCGACAAGGAGAACCGACGCCTGCACCAAATTGCCAAGGACGACCTGGGCCTCAACAAAATAGAGCGCAGCCGCTACCAAGCCGAGAACCTCGACATGCCCCGCGTGCTCGAAAAAGCCAGCCGCGACTGGGACGGAGGATACGCCATGGGCGGAATCATCGGCCAGGGCGACGCCTTCTTGGTGCGCGACCCGCACGGAATCCGCCCCGCCTTCTACTTCGTGAATGAGGAGGTAGCCGTAGTGGCCTCGGAACGCCCCGTAATCCAAACCGCCTTTGGCGTCTCGGCGGACGAAGTGCACGAGGTCCCGCCCGGCCACATGGTGTGGATTCGCCGCAACGGCGACGTTTCGGTTGAGCCCGTGCGCCCCGCCGCGCCCCGTGCCGCCTGCAGCTTTGAGCGCATCTACTTCTCGCGCGCCAACGACGGCGAAATCTACCGCGAGCGCATCGAGCTCGGACGCCGGCTGACCGACCGCGTCATGGCCGCCGCCGGGGGCGACTTTGACCGCACGGTGTTCAGCTTCATCCCAAACACCGCCGAAATTGCCTTTTATGGACTCGTCAAGGGCGCCGAAGACGCGCTGAAGCGCCAAAAGTCCGCCCAACTCGTCGCCAAAGGCAGCGCGATCACGCCCGCCGACATTGAGCAGGTGATGAGCGCCCGCCCGCGCGTCGAAAAAATCGCCTGGAAGGACGTCAAACTGCGCACCTTCATCACCGAGGATTCCAGCCGCAACGACATGGTGGCGCACGTGTACGACTCCACGTACGGCATCGTGCAGCCCGACGACAGCATTGTGGCCATCGACGACAGCATTGTGCGCGGAACCACCCTGAAGCAGAGCATTTTGCGCATGCTGGACCGCCTGAATCCCAAGCGCATCGTCGTGGTGAGCTCGGCGCCGCAAATTCGCTACCCCGACTGCTACGGCATCGACATGGCCAAGATGGGCGACTTCATCGCCTTTCAGGCGGCCGTTTCCCTGCTGCGCGAGCGCGGAATGGATGCGGTCCTCGACCAAGCCTACGCGTCGGCCAAAGCCGAATTGGCCAAGCCCATGGCCGAGCAGCGCAACGCCGTACAGGCGGTGTACGCTCCGTTCACCGACGCGGAGCTCAGCGACCGCATCGCCCAACTGCTCACGCCTGCCGGAACCCGCGCCGAAGTCAAAGTCGTCTACCAAACGGTGGCCGACCTGCACGAGGCCTGCCCCAAGTCCCCCGGCGACTGGTACTTCACCGGCAACTACCCGACTCCGGGCGGAACCCGCGTCGCCAACCGCGCCTTTGTGAACTACATGGAGGGCAAGACGGGCCGGGCGTACTGAACCTCTACCCGCTCTGCGGGTTACCTTGAACACAGCTCAACCCGCTGCACTCATGAAAATCTACACCAAAACCGGCGACGCCGGCCAAACCGGACTGTTCAGCGGCACCCGCATCGCCAAGTACGACCTGCGACTGCACGCCTACGGAACCCTCGACGAGCTCAACAGCCACTTGGGGCTGCTGCGCGACCAAATTCCGGCCGAATGGGACGCCGTGCGCGCCGAGCTCGCCCAGGTCCAAAGCGACCTGTTTGCCTTGGGTTCGCACATGGCCAACGACCTGCCCGAGATGGTGGCCCGCCTTCCGCACATTGACCCTGCCTGGATTGCGCGCCTCGAGGCGGCCATCGACCGCATGGACCTCGAACTGGAGCCGATGCGCAACTTTCTGCTTCCGGGCGGACACGTGCTCGTCAGCCAGTGCCACGTGGTCCGCACCGTCGCCCGCCGCGCCGAACGCTGGGTGGTGCAGCTGGTCGATCAGTTGGGGGCCGAGGACGTGCCGCTGCCCGAGCCCACGGTGGCCTATTTGAACCGTTTGAGCGACTACGCGTTTACCCTGTCAAGGTGGCTGGGCAAGCAGCTGAACGCACCCGAAATCCCCTGGATTTCAAAGGCCTAAAAATTCGCTTGTACGCCTCCGAAAAAAAATTATTTTTGCGCCATGTATTGGACCCTCGAACTCGCCTCGTACCTAAGCGACGCCCCCTGGCCCGCGACCAAGGACGAACTCATTGACTACGCCATCCGCACGGGGGCTCCGCTTGAGGTCGTGGAAAACCTGCAAGCGGTCGAAGAAGAAGAAGCCGAAATCTACGAGTCGATCGAAGACATTTGGCCCGACTACCCTTCGGACGAAGACTTCCTCTGGAACGAGGAAGAGTACTGAACAGAGGTTGTACCTTTGGCGACCTATGCTCGACAAGATTTTAAAGGTTTTTTTGGGAGACCCCTCGCAGCGCACGCTGAAGGAAATCCAGCCCTACATCGACCAAGTCCACCGTGCGGAACAGGCGCTGGCGGGCCATACTGACGCAGAACTCCGCGCCGAAACGGCCGGATTCCGCGCGCGACTCCGCACCGAAACCGAAGCGAAGTCCGCCGAACGCGACCAGCTTCGCATTCAGGCCGAAGCCGAGCAAGACGTCGACGCCAAAGAGGCGCTGTACCGCCAAATCGACAGCCTGGACAAAGACATTTTGGCCGAAGAAGAGCGCATTTTGCTCGAAATCCTTCCGCAGGCCTTTGCCGTGCTTCGCGAAACCGCCCGCCGCCTGGCCCAGCGCCCGCTGGAAGTTCCGGCCGAGGATTGGGACCGCCAGCTCGCCGGCCGACTCGACGCCGTGCGCCTTGAGGGCGACACCGCCGTGTGGAACAACCGCTGGCTTGCCGCGGGCAACGAAATCACTTGGAACATGGTGCACTACGACGTGCAGCTGTTTGGCGGCGTCGTGCTGCACAAGGGGCGCATTGCCGAAATGGCCACCGGTGAGGGCAAAACCCTGGTCGCCACGTTGCCCGTCTACCTCAATGCCTTGAGCGGACGCGGCGTGCACGTCGTCACGGTCAACGACTACCTGTCGAAGCGCGACTCCGAGTGGATGGGTCCGCTCTACCAGTTCCACGGCCTCAGCGTCGAGTGCATTGACAAGCACCGCCCCAACACCGAGCCGCGCCGGCAAGCCTATTTGGCCGACATCACCTTTGGAACCAACAACGAGTTTGGTTTTGACTACCTGCGCGACAACATGGCGCGCGAAACCGCGGAGCTCGTGCAGCGCGGCCACCACTACGCGATCGTGGACGAGGTCGACTCCGTCTTGATCGACGACGCGCGGACTCCGCTCATCATTAGCGGACCCACCCCCAACGGGGACCAGCAGGAGTTTGACTACCTTAAAAACTTTGTCGTTGCGCTGGTAAACCAGCAAAAGACCGTCGCCCAGGACGCCCTGACCAAAGCCAAGGAAGCCCTCGCGGCCGGCGACAAAACCGAAGCGGGATTCCAGCTGCTTCGCTCGCACCGCGCGCTTCCCAAGAACAAAGCCCTCATCAAGTTCCTTTCGGAAGACGGCGTGAAGGCCTTGCTGCAAAAGACCGAAGGCGTCTACCTGCAGGACCAGGGCAAGGAGATGAAGAAGATCGACGAAGCCCTGTACTTCACGATCGAAGAAAAGCACAACCAGGTGAACCTCACCAACCTGGGCTTGAGCTTCTTGGCCGAGCAAACGTCGACCGACTTTTTTGTACTTCCGGTGATTTCGGTCGAGCTCGACCGCATCGAAAAAGCCCACGACGACGTGGCCGAGCGCGCCGCCCGCAAAGACCAATTGATGCGCGAGTACCGCGCCAAGAGCGAGCGCATTCACAGCACCAACCAGCTGCTCAAGGCCTACGCGCTGTTTGAGAAAGACGTCGAGTACGTGGTGATGGACGGCAAAGTGAAGATCGTCGACGAGCAGACTGGCCGCATCATGGACGGCCGCCGATACTCCGACGGCCTGCACCAAGCCATTGAAGCCAAGGAGGGGGTGACCATTGAGGCCGCCACACAGACCTACGCGACCATCACGCTGCAGAACTACTTCAGAATGTACCACAAGCTCTCGGGCATGACCGGTACCGCCGAAACCGAAGCGGGCGAATTCTGGGAGATATACAAGCTCGAGGTCACGGTGATTCCGACCAACGTACCCGCCAAGCGCGAAGACCGCAACGACCTGGTATTCAAAACCAAACGCGAGAAGTACAACGCCGTCATCGACGAAATCGAGAAGCTGCGCAACGCCGGCCGACCCGTACTGGTAGGCACTACCTCGGTCGAGATTTCGGAGCTGCTCAGCCGCACGCTGAACATCCGCAAGATTCCGCACCAAGTGCTGAACGCCAAGCTGCACCAAAAGGAAGCCGACATTGTCGCCGAAGCCGGCCGCCCCGGAACCGTGACCATCGCCACCAACATGGCCGGCCGCGGAACCGACATCAAGCTGACCCCCGAAGCCAAGGAGGCGGGCGGACTCGCCATCATCGGAACCGAACGCCACGACTCGCGCCGCGTCGACCGCCAGCTGCGCGGACGCGCCGGACGCCAAGGCGACCCCGGTTCGTCGCAGTTCTTTGTTTCGCTCGAAGACAACCTCATGCGCCTATTTGGCTCCGAGCGCATCGCCAGCCTGATGGACCGCATGGGCCACAAAGAGGGCGACGTGATCGAGCACTCAATGGTCACCAAGAGCATCGAGCGCGCCCAAAAGAAGGTCGAAGAAAACAACTTCGGCAGCCGCAAGCGCCTGCTCGAGTACGACGACGTCATGAACGCGCAGCGCAGCGGAATTTACCGCCGCCGGCGCAACGCCCTGTCGGGTGAGCGCCTCGCCTTGGACCTGGCGAACAGCGTGTACGACGCCGCCGAAGCGCTCGTCAACGGCAGCAAGCCGAGCCGCGATTTTGGCGCCTACGAGCTCGGATGCTTCGAGAACTTCGCCATGACGCCGCCGGTGGACGCCGCCGAGTTTGAGCGCCTTTCGGCCGTCGAACTCGCCCAAAAAACCTATGCCGCCGCCCAAGCCGCCTACCGCGCCAAGTGCGACCGCATTGCCGCGCAGGCCTTGCCGGTCCTCGAAAACGTGCTGCGCGAGCAAGGAAGCCAGTTCCAGAACATTTTGGTTCCGTTTACCGACGGAATCAAGTCGATCCAGATTCCGACCAACCTGCAGCGCGGCGTGGAAACCCGCGGGCAGTCGCTGACGACCGACCTCGAAAAAGCCATCGTGCTGAGCATCATCGACGAGCACTGGAAGGAGCACCTGCGCAACATGGACGACCTGCGCCAAAACGTGCAGGGTGCCGTGTACGAGCAAAAAGATCCGCTGCTGGTGTACAAGCACGAGTCGTTCAAGCTCTTCAAGGACATGGTCGACGAGATGAATTCGAGCATCCTCGGATTCCTGTTCCGCGCCGGGCTTCCTCAGGCCGACCCCGGTCAGGCCCCGGTGCGCCAAGCGCCGTCCGCGCCCGCGCGTCCCGCCCCAAAGCTCACCACTTCAGGCCCGGGTGCCGACGAAGCTCCCGCCGCCCGCGGAACCGCTTCGCGCTCGGCCACACCGCCTCCCGCCCCTGCCCCGAAGCAGGCCCCCGCGGTGAGCAGCAAGAAGTACGGACGCAACGACCAAGTAACGGTCGTCAATTTGATGACCGGCGAGCAAAAGCAGGTCAAGTTCAAGGTTGCGGAACCGCTGCTGGCGCAGGGGTGGCAAATTTTGAACTAGCAACTAGCTGCGAGCAGCTCCCTAGTTCAGCCAAGGCTTCGGGTCCTGGTTCTGCGTGTTCATCCACAGCTCAAAGTGCAGCGTGGAGGCCCCGGTTTCGGGGTCTTCCATGACGCGACCGATGGCCTCTTTGGTGGAGACCTTGGCGCCCTTGGCCACAAATACTTCAGACAAGTTGGAGTACACCGTGAAGTAGTTTCCGTGGCGCACCAGCACCACCTTGCCGGCGCCGGGCACGCTCACCACGGAGGCCACTTCGCCTTGGAACACGGCGCGGGCCGTGGACTTGGCCGGCGTGCCGATGTCGAGGCCCGGGTTCTTGATCGTTACACCGGTCGCTCCAGGCACTGCGTTTTCACCGAAGGCTTGGGTCACCACGCCGCGCTCCACGGGCCACGGTAGGCGTCCGCGGTTCGCCGCAAAATCCTTGGCCAAGGCGGCCGCTTCGGGCGTCAGCGAGTAGCCTTCGCCGACGTTCTTGGAGCCGGTGGTCCCGGCAGCCGCCTCGCGCTGCTTGCGCAGCTCTTCCTTGATGATGGCGGCGATTTGGCGCTCCAGCTTGGCCAATTCCTGGCGTTTTTTGCCGATGGACGACGCAATTTGGCCCTCCTTTTTCTTGAGCGCCGAAAGGGCTTTAGCCTGCTGGGCGCGCTCTTGGGCGAGCAGTTGCTTTTGGCGGAGCTCCTGCCCGAGCAACTCCTTTTGGCGGTTCCGCTCGACTTCAACTGCGGCAACCCGCTGGGCCTGAGCCTCTTGGTAGGCTCGAATTTCTTCGACTTTCTCTTTGCGGAACTCGGTGTACTGCCGCAGGTAGTTCATGCGCTTGATGGCCATGGACAGGTTCTCGGCGCCCAAAATGAAGCGCAGGGCCTGCTCGGTGCTTCCGCGCTGCTGCGCTTGGCGGAGCATCTCGGCGTACTCCTTCATCATCTGGTCGATTTCGCGGTCCTTTTCGGCAATGTCGCCTTGCAGGCGCGCGATTTCGGACTCGGACTCCCGCACCTGGGCCTGCACGTTGCGGATCAGGGCCTCACGGGCTTTGAGCTTTTTTTCCAGCGCGCGGAGCTCGCCCAGGGTCAGGTCCCGGTCTTGGCGCGTTTTCGAAAGCAGTTCGTTTGCCGCGCTGATTTCCTTTTGAAGTCGGGACTTTTCAGCCTCCAACTGGCTCTTCTTGTCGCCGGTTTGGGCGGCTAAGGGCAGCATGATTCCGGCCCAAAAGGCCAGCCAAAGAAGGTGCTTAAAACGAAATCCGCGCATAGTCCGAAGGTAGTTCAAAGGGGAACGACAAAACCTCGCCCGTCGTATGCTGGCTGACGCGGAATTCCGCCTTAGCAGCCTGCTTGGGAACTTCGGCAATCCAACCGCCGTCGCCGGTGTAGCGCACCGTCAGCGACTCGCCCTTGCTCGAAAGGCGCTGCCACAGCACCCGCGCGGGGTCGGCCGGCGCCACCGCCACTTCGACCAGCACCTCGTAGGCTCCGCGCTGCTCGCGCACCGACATGACCAGCGCGCTGTCCCCCGCGGCCCATTCGGCGTCGGACCACTGGGCCGGCACCAGCACCGGAAGCCCGAGGGCCAACCGGCGGGCATCCTCGGTCTGAAGGTCGATTCCCATGCTCCGCAGGCGGCTGAGCGGTTCGTTGACGTACTGGCGGTAGAGGCGAATGAAGCCCTGAACGCTGTCCTGGTACACGCGCGCCCGGCCGATTTTCAGGCCGATGAGCGGATCGGCCACGTCCATCCAAATCAAGGGCTCGGGCTGGGTGCGCACGCGCAGGTCGAGTTTGGCCGAAAAGGATTTTCCGCCAAAGTCCACTTTGAGGGTGCCCACGGAGCGTTCGTCGCCCACGGCCGTGCGCAGGGCGGATTTAAGGGCGGCATGCGGGACGTCGTACATAGGTTTTTTGACCGCCTCCACCGCGGGCGGAACGGGAAGGACTTGAGGTTTGGGGCTGCGGCACGCGACCGCGCTCGCGAAGGCCAAGGACAGGATCAGAAGCTGCTTCATGGGTTAGGTAGTTGTTCCATCTTGCGCGCCAAGTCACCTGAAGCGTTGCCCAAAAACTGCGCCTGACGGTAGTAGCGCAGGGCTTCGGCGTGCGCCCCGAGGGCGGCGTGAATGTCTCCGGCCCGCTCCACGACGGCGGCAGATTGAAGTCCGCCCAGGTCCAAGGCCTTTTGAATGGCGCCTTTAGCCTTTGGAAGCTTGCGCTGCGCCGCATACACGGCCGCGAGCGTGTCCCAAAAATTGACTTCGTCGGGGGCCAAGGCCACTGCCTGCTCGGCCATTTCGGCCGCCCTGCGCAGGTCCATGCCGCGAATGCTCAAAAAGTAGGCGTAGTTGTTGAGGGCCGTGGGATTGCGCGGATTCAGCCGCACCGCCTCGTCAAAGTGCGCTCGGAATTCGGTCAGGCGCCCCAATCGGTAGCACACCTCGCCGAGGTACATCAAGTACTGTTCGCGAACCGTGGGGTCTTCGCCAAAGCGCTTCAGGCCTTCGCTCAGCACGCCGTAGGCGGCGTCGTACTGGGCGTTCCGGTTGAGGGCTACGCCATAAAAGAGCGGACCAAACGGGTGTTCCGGGTGCGCCGATTGCGCCGCGAGGGCGTCTTCGAGAAGGCGTTTTCCGTCGCCGCGGTCCAAGTCGAGCTGCAGCAGCTGCTGGTGGACCGGCCACGGACCCCCGTCGGGCAAAGCGATGCAGCGGCGCCAGGATTCGTCGGCCGTTCCCAGGTCGTCCAGCCAGCGGGCGATGTCGCCCCGAAGCGCCCAAAACGCCGGATTTGCCGAGTCCTGGCGAAGGAGTCCTTCGGTCCAGCGCACGGCCAGGGTGGCCAAGCCCGGGTCGCGCGGGTCCTCGTTGAGCAACTGCGAGACGTAGGCCACCTTGGCGCGTTCGGCCACCTGGGAGTCGGACCAAATCCGCTCCGATTCGGCGAGCGCGTCGTTCCAACGCCCGGTAGCCGCCGCCCATCGCACGAACTGCCACTTGAGTTCGGTGACCTCCGGAAAAAGAGCCTTGGCCGCTCGAAACGCCATGTAGGCCTCTTCGTGGGCGCCCAAGTCGGCCAGGGTTTGGGCGTAAAGCGAAGCCCCTTGGGGGTCGTTGGGCGCGCCCGCGACGTAGCTGCGCACGGCCTGAAGGGCTGAATCGCCCTCAAAAAGGTTCAAGAACGCGTTGCGCCGTGAGGACGCGCTGCGCAAGCTCGGCCCTTCTACCTGCTCGGCGTAGCGCACAAAGTCGAGGGTGCTCACGTAGTCCTTGAGGCCGTAGGACCATTCGGCCGCCGCCCAGTAGCCCCGGGCGTCGGAGTACCCAAGCTGCTGCAGCTGGTGCTGGCAGCGGGCAAACGAGGGGTAGTCTTGGCGGTAGTAGCTGACCTGAGCCCAAAGTTCCCAGGTGGGCAGGTTGGTCGGCCGTTTTTGGGCGCTTGCGGCCAGCTCGCGGTGGGCCTTGGCCAGCATGCGCTGGGTTTGGGCGGGGCTCGAATGCTGAAGCTGGGTGACGAGCTGCGCGGCACGCGGCTCCGCAATTTGGGTTGGGGTCTGCGCCCCGGCACTCCCAGCGGCACCCAGGGCCGCGACGGCTACAAGGAGTGCGCACAACCTCATGCGCCTTCGAGTCGGGAATAGTCGCCCAGGCTCAGCGAAACAAACTGCCCGTCGAGCGCGGCGTGGCGGCCAATCATGGAATTGCGCAGGTTGAGGTTGGCGAGCTGGCTGTCTTCGCCGACGATGCAATCGACCAGCGTCGAATGGGCGACCGTGGTCCGCGCGCCAATGCTCACGTGAGGGCCGACGGTCGAGTTCACGATTCGCGCGCCCGCCCCAATGAAGCAGGGCGGAACCACCGTGGCGTTCACCAGCTCAGCATCGGGCGAAACCAGCTGTTCCTCGTGCTGTACGAACTGCAGAATGCGTCCGTTGGTCTCGACCGTCACGTCTTTGTTGCCGCAGTCCATCCAGGCATCGACGGTTCCGGGCACAAAGCGCAGGCCGTCGTTTTTCA
>JBEGTJ010000077.1:0-7472 GCA_041179465.1 Bacteroidota bacterium
CCCTGGTCGCACCGGAAGCGCACATCAGTTTCAACAGAGCCGGCATGCTGAGCGACGACGGCCTGTGCAAGACCTTCTCGAAGGATGCCAACGGCTATGTGCGCGGCGAAGGCGTCGGCATGCTCGTACTCAAGCCGCTCGCGGCGGCCGAACGCGACGGCGACCATATCTACGGTCTGCTGCGCGGCAGCGCCGAGAATCATGGCGGCAAGGCCAGTTCGCTGACCGCGCCGAATCCGCGCGCGCAGGCCAAGGTCAAGCACCTCATTTATCCGGTTCCGGACCCTAACTTCCCGTTTTTGGGCGTGCACTTTACCCGAATGGTCCACGGCGGCGTCGAGTGCGGACCCAACGCCGTCTTCAGTTTTGCTCGGGAGGGGTACACCAAAACGTCGTTCAGTGGGGCGGACACCGCGGCGGCCCTCGGGTACGGCGGTACCTGGAAGTTGTTTGCGCAGCACTGGCGCTACGGCCTGGGCGAGTACGAACGCGCCTTCAGCAAGACCAAGTTCCTGAAGGCCCTGCAGCGCCTGATACCAAGCCTTGAGGGCGCGGACCTGCATCCCGGTCGCGCCGGCATTCGCGCCCAAGCCCTTCGCCGCGACGGCAGCCTAGAGGACGATTTTGTCTTGCGCCAGGGCGAACGCGCCTTTCACGTGCTCAACGCACCTTCGCCCGCGGCCACGGCTTCGCTGGCGATTGCCGACGAAATCTTGCGCCAGGCCGGCTACGTTAGCTAGCAACTAGCAACTAGCAACTAGCAACTAGCAACTAGCAACTAGCAACTTGTTAGCCAACCGGCCACTCACTCTCCCTTCCCACGTGGAATAGGGCGTCGCCGCGGTGGACGAGCGGAATGTTGTTGTGCCCAATAATGAATCCGTCGAAGGGCGCAAAAACCTTGACCGAGTAGGAGTCGTAGGGATTGCGAATGCGGCCGATGAGTTCGCCTTCGGAGATGGCTTGACCGCTCTGGCGCTCAAACGAAAAAAGTCCGCTTGCCTCAGCCCGCACCCAAGTGGTTTGGTTGAGGTGGCGCGGCATGCTGCGCTTGCCGTGGCGGTCTTTAAGGCCGCGCACCTTGGGGCTTTTGTGGGCGTACATGCCGAGGCTGTGCAGCAGGCGCTTGGTTCCGCGAATCGCTTCTTTCACGGCGGACTCCTCGAGCCGCATGCTTTCGCCACCTTCGAACACGATGATGGGCACGCCCATACTGCGTCCCTGGGCGCGCAAGGAGCCCGGAATGAGCGAGGAGGCCATGGCCATCGGGGCGCCGAAGAGCTGGGCAAAGCGAATCGCGTCGGCGTCTTCGGGGTCGTAGCGCACCTGCGGACTGTTGGTGCGGCTCGCGCCCCCCGTGTGAAAGTCGACGGCCAAATCGATGTGGGGCAGAATTTTGTCGGTAAGGGTATGGGCCACCAGGCTCGCCAACGAGCCTTGGGTAGAGCCCGGAAAGCTTCGGTTCACGTCTTTGCCGTCGGGGACTTCGCGGCTAAAAAACAGGAAGCCGTACACGTTGATGATGGGGATGGCCACCACGGTTCCGCAGGCGAGGTCGCTAAAAAGCCCGAGCGACATCATGCGGCGCACGGCTTCGATTCCGTTGACTTCGTCGCCGTGAAGTCCGCCGCTAAGGAGCACCGTGGGGCCCGGAACCTCGCTGCGAAAGACGTGAACCGGCATGTGGATTTCGGTTCCCGAGAGCAAGCGGGCAATTTGCAGGTCGACGGTTTTGGTGGAACCGGGCGGAATCACCGTGTCCCCCAGCACCATGGGCGCGACCTCAGGATACTTCATTGACCCGTGTAGTTGGTCGGGGTGATGGCCCGAAGTTCCGCCTTGACGGAGTCCGAAACAGGAAGTTCCGAGACAAACTCGGCGATGACCTCTGGGGTGATGCGGTTGGACTTGCGCGTGAGGGCCTTGAGCGCTTCGTACGGCTTCGGAAAGCCCTCGCGGCGCAGAATGGTTTGGATGCCTTCGGCGACGACTTCCCAATGGTCTTCGAGGTCGGCGGTGAGGGCTGATTCGTTGACGACCAGCTTGCCGAGTCCGCGCGACAAGCTGTAGTAGGCCAGCAGCGTGTGGCCCAACGGCATGCCGAGGTTGCGCAGCACGGTCGAGTCGGTCAGGTCGCGCTGCAGGCGGCTGATGGGCAGCTTGGCGGCTAGGTGTTCCAGCCACGCGTTGGCAATGCCCAAGTTGCCCTCGGCGTTTTCAAAGTCGATGGGGTTGACCTTGTGGGGCATGGCCGACGAACCGACCTCGTTGGGGTTGATGCGCTGCTTGAAGTAGTCCATCGAGATGTACTGCCAGGCGTCGCGCGCGAGGTCGATCCACACCGTATTCAGGCGCTTGAGTCCGTCAAAATAGGCCGCCAAATGGTCGTAATGCTCAATTTGGGTGGTCGGGTGGCTGCGCTGCAGGCCGAGTTGGTCGCGAAGGAATTCGGTGCCGAATTCGTGCCAGTCGATGCCGGGGTAGGCTACCGTGTGGGCGTTGAAGTTGCCGGTGGCGCCGCCAAATTTTCCGGCGAAGGGCACCGCATCGAGCAGGCTGAGTTGCTGGCGGAGGCGCTCGCTGAACACGCGCCATTCCTTGCCCATGCGGGTAGGGGAGGCGGGCTGGCCGTGGGTGCGGGCGAGCATCGGCAGGTGGTCCCATTCCGCGGCTTGCGCCTCGATTCGGTCAATGAGGGCGGTTAGCGCGGGGCGAATTACCTCGCGGTGCGCCTCGAGCAGCGAAAGGGGAATGGCGGTGTTGTTGACGTCTTGCGAGGTGAGTCCGAAGTGGATGAATTCCGCGCGCTCGGCCAAGCCCAGCGACTCGAAGCGCTCCTTCAAAAAGTACTCTACGGCCTTGACGTCGTGGTTGATGGTGGCCTCGATTTCCTTGATTCGCGCGGCATCCTGCTCGCTGAATTCAGTGTAAATGAGGTGAAGGGCGGCGGACTGTGCGCCGTCGAGCGCCGGCAATCCCTTGAGGTTGCGTGCCGAAAGGGCGATAAAGTAGCGGACCTCGACTAAGACGCGGTAGCGCATCAATCCAAACTCTGAAAAGTAGGGGCTGAGGGCCGAAGCGTGCTTTTGGTAGCGGCCGTCGAGCGGCGAGAGCGCGTGCAGTGCGTAATTCATGGTGCGTTCCTAAAGCGCAAAGGTACCAAATAGCGGGAGGTCCGAGGGAAGTTCGCGGCCGTCTGCGGTGAAGATTCGGTCGCGCACTCCGTTGGTGATCCATCCCCAAGCGGCGCCGAGCGGAAGGTTGTAGCGCATCCACTGCACGC
Organism: Bacteroidota bacterium; assembly: GCA_041179465.1. GTDB lineage: Bacteria > Bacteroidota > Bacteroidia > Flavobacteriales > Schleiferiaceae > TMED14. The sequence goes on from JBEGTJ010000077.1 coordinate 3,284, forward strand.
AGACCGCGTCGTCGAGGGCTACCTGGGGGGCTTTGCATTCGACGAGCATCCACGGCCTTCCCTGGTGAAAAACGACGGCGTCAAAGCGTTTGGCTTGGCCGTGCACGGCCAGTCCGCGTTCCACGGCAATCGCTTCGGGCGGACATTGGGCCTCGAGAACCAGCCTCCGAAGGCTGTGCTGCCGCACGAATTCCTCGGGCGTTCCAGCCACTCGCTTGCGGCGGAACGGATCCCAAAGTCGTCCGTCGCTGTCGGGTATTAGCTGGGGATTGGGCCATTTTTCGCGCTCCACTCCGCAAAGGTGATGTAGATTTGTCGAATTCATGAAGAAGATTCGCCGACTGCCGTACCGTGACCCGTTTGGTTACCCCTTGTGGGCCAAGCGCATGGTCATTTTCTGGTTCGGCACCGTCACGTGGTACCGCTTGAACCGCATCCACCGCACGCACGTCGAAGGCATGGAGCACCTCAAGGATTTGCCCGACGAAAACGTGCTCTTCGTCAGCAACCACCAGACCTACTTCATGGACGTGGCCTCGATGTTTTTGGCCTTCATGCACTTTCGCAACAAAATGCCCAACCGCGTGGACCGATGGTGGCCCGTGGTGAATCCGCGCATGAACCTCTTTTTCATCGCGGCCAAGGAGACGATGAAGTCGGGACCGCTTCCGCGATTGCTCGCTTTGGCGGGGTCGGTGAGCATTAAGCGCACCTGGCGCGAGGCCGGCAAAGAAGTCAGCCGTGGCGTGGACCCCAAGGATCTGGAGAACATTCGCAAAGCCATCAAGGTGGGCTGGGTGATTACGTTTCCGCAAGGCACGACCAAGCCGTTTGCCCCGGGTCGCCGCGGTACCGCGCACATCATCCGCGACCTTCAGCCCACGGTGGTACCGGTAGTGGTCGACGGATTCCGCCGGGGTTTTGATAAAAAAGGGCTCCGCGTGAAAAAGCGCCGGGTCGATTTGAAACTGCGGTTCAAGGAGCCGCTTCAGTTCGCCCCCGACGCGACGCCGCAGCAAATATTAGATCAAGTGATGGAGGCCATTGAGCAAGTGCGTCCCCCGGAACTCGTGGGTAATGCGTAAATTTCCGTCATGAAAAATGCTTGGTTGGTCGCGTGCATCGCGGCCCTTGGTTTCGTCGGTTGCGAAGCGACGTTTGTGGAACCCGATCCCGGACGGGACGCGCGCAACGTGGTACTTCGGCACTTCTACTACTTTAAGGGTGAGTTGATTGACACCAATAAAGTGTTTGCGCTGGACAATTCCGGCACGCTGATTCGGTTCAAGAACATTGAGCTGGCCATGGGTTTTTACCATTTTGAGAACCACTTGGGCGACACCATTTTTCCGGTGAAGGGCGATACGACGGACTTTGCGATTACTTCGACGTCGTCTTTGTACGGCGGATTTACGCCGATTTATGAGCTTCCGACGGGCACCTACTCGGGCCGCCATTGGTGGAGAATTGGGTTGGACAGCGCCCAAAACGCGGTCCCCACCACGTCGTGGTCTCCCGAAAGCCCCATGAACCGTCTGGCGCGCCCGAACGGCGGCTACAACGCGGTGGTCATTGAAGGCTGGTGGAAGAGTCCGACCGACACCACCCAAGAAAAGCCGTACAAGCCATTCAAGTACACCATCAGTTCCGAAGCGTTCAACGAACTTCTGGAGTACCAGTCGCAGTTCACGGTGCGCAAAGGACGCGACGTGAACGTAAACATCGTGTTCAAGGCCAACCTGCTGCTCGAAGGCGCAGACCCGGCCATCGTGGACCAGATTGACATTGATCCTTCGAACGCGTTGTTCTATCCGCTGCTTCCCTCGTTTCGCTTGAACTTGCTCAAAGCCTACCAGATTCAGCTCTAGGGCCCTATGAACGTACATTTTATCGCCATTGGCGGAAGCGCGATGCACAGCCTCGCCCTTGCGCTGGCTACCCGTGCGGGGGTGGTTGTAACCGGGAGCGACGACGCCATTTTTGAACCCAGCCGCAGCCGGTTGCAGTCCGCGGGACTGCTGCCCGCCGTAGAGGGCTGGTTCCCCGAGCGCATTCACGCCGGACTCGACGCCGTGGTGCTGGGCATGCACGCCCGCAGCGACAACCCCGAGCTTCAGCGGGCCCAAGAATTGGGGATTCCCGTGTATTCTTACCCTGAGTACGTGCAAAAGGCCTGCGAGGCCCAGACTCGGGTGGTTGTGGGCGGTTCGCACGGCAAAACGACGACCACGTCGATGCTGCTTCACGTTCTGAAGTACCTAGATCGCTTGCCCGACTACCTCGTCGGAGCCCAGGTTCCGGGCTTGGACGCCTCGGTCCGCCTGCAAGGCACCGACGAATGGGCGGTTTTTGAAGGCGACGAGTACCTGGCATCGCCGCTCGACCCGCGCCCGAAGTTTCACCTGTACAAGGCCCACGTAGGCCTGATTACGGGTATGGCTTGGGACCACGTGAACGTTTTTCCGACCCAGGAGTCCTACGCCGACGCGTTTCGCGGATTTTTAGCCTCTATGGAGCCGGGCGGAACCCTGCTTTACTTTGAGGAAGACGCGGAGCTTGCGGCACTGGTGGGGGCAGACGCTTCGCCGATTCGCAAAATTCCGTACCGCACCCCCGAACACCGCCACGACGGAACCCAATGGTACTGGAAGACGCCGATGGGCGAGCTCCCGATGAGCGTGATGGGCCGACACAACTTGGCCAACGCCGAGGGCGCCCGCTGGCTGGCCCAGGAAATGGGAATTCAGGAGGCCGACTTTTATGAGGCCATCGCCTCGTTTCAGGGCGCGCAGCGCCGCCTCGAACCGCTTGCCGATTCGGAGCGACGCGCCGTCTACCTGGATTTTGCGCACGCTCCGTCTAAGGTAGCGGCCACCACGGCGGCCTTTGCCGAGAGTTTTGGCAACCGACCGGTTTGGGGCTTGCTCGAGCTGCACACGTTCAGCAGCTTGAATCCGGCGTTTTTGCCCGGATACGCGGGGTCGCTGGACGGCCTTGACCGCGCTATGGTGCTGTTTGATCCCGCAGCGGTGGCCCACAAAAAGCTGCCGCCCTTGGCTCCCGAAGCCGTTCAGGCGGCCTTTGGTCCGGGGGTAGAGGTGTTTACCGATTCAGACGCCTTGCGCGCCGAGCTGGAACGCTCGGCTCCCGACCAGCTAAACCTGCTCATCATGAGTTCGGGCAACCTCGGAGGTTGGGACGTGCGCCAGTGGGCGCCTCAGTTTGTGTAGTCGGGCTTATTCCGCGTCGCCGTCCAGCAGCTGGCGCTGCATGTCCTCCATTCCGAAGTAATCTTCGGCCTCGAGTACGGTGGGAACCACGGCCAGGTCTTCGTCGAACAGGTGCATGAGCGACTCGCGCACGATCAGGATGCACGAGAACATCTGGTCCATGCGCTCGGCCTGAAGGTCTTGAAGATCTTCGATGCCCTCGAATTCTTCGGCGGCAAGCAGGTTGACCAGCAGGTGGTCGTCGGGATGCTTTTGAACGAGCGATTGAAATTCCGCTACCCCTTCAGGGCCAAAGGAGTCGGCGCCCCACCGAAGGTGGATGAACTGCGGTTTGCGTTCGAGCTTAAAGGACATCTTGCGTACTTGATTGAGCGGCAAGAAGGTACAACACGGCCATGCGAACGGCAACTCCGTTTTCGACCTGGTTCAAAATGGCGGCGTGGGGCGAATCCGCGACCTCGCTTGTGAGCTCAACCCCGCGGTTGATGGGACCGGGGTGCAAAATGAGCGGAATGCGGTCGAGGCGGTTGAGGCGCTCCATGGTAATGCCGTAGCGGCGGTGGTACTCGCGAATCGACGGAAAAAAGGCCCGATCCATGCGTTCGTGCTGCACTCGAAGTACGTTGGCGACATCGGCCCACGCCAACGCGTCGTCGACGTCCGAGATCACTTCGACGCCCAGCTCGTGAATCATGTCGACCAGCACAGTTTGAATGTCTGAGCGAAGCGCACCCATAGTTGCTGGAAGTTCGGGGCCACCAGTTTTAGCTGCCGGCATCTTGGCAACCTGAGCGCCGCTGGCGTGATACATCTCTAGCCAGTCGAAGCCGTGGCCCTTCTCGGCCATCTTTTCAAACGCACCAATTAGGTTGAAAACTTTGAGGGCATTGCCCTGAAGGGTAATTCCGTGACCCACTCCGTACCAGACAGGTGAAATCTCAATCAGGGTTACTTTTACA
>JBEGTJ010000078.1:0-7416 GCA_041179465.1 Bacteroidota bacterium
GGCTGGGGCGAAATGAACACCTGGGTCGAGTTCTACGCCAAGGTGATGGGCTTCAACCAGCTGGTTTCGTTTGACGACAAAGACATCAGCACGGAGTACACCGCCCTGATGTCCAAGGTGATGAGCAACGGCAACGGGCGCATCAAGTTTCCGATCAACGAGCCGGCCGAGGGCCGCAAGAAGTCGCAGATCGAAGAATACATCGACTTCTACGGCGGACCGGGCGTGCAGCACTTGGCGCTGGCCACCGACAACATCATCGAGACCGTCACGGCCCTGCGCGCCCGCGGCGTCGACTTTTTGACGGTGCCCGACACCTACTACGACGAGGTGCTCGACCGCGTGGGCGAGATTGACGAAGATCTGGCTCCGCTTCGCGAGCTCGGAATCTTGGTCGACCGCGACGACGAGGGCTACCTTCTTCAGCTGTTCACCAAGCCGCTGATGGACCGCCCCACCGTATTCATCGAAATCATCCAGCGCAAGGGCGCCAAGTCCTTCGGAAAAGGCAACTTCAAGGCCCTCTTCGAGTCCATCGAGCGCGAGCAGGAACGCCGGGGCACGCTGTAGTGACGGCGGTGACGGTCCGCGCATGCGAACCGCGCGCAATGCAAAGCGGGGGCCCTGAGGCCCCCGCTTTTTTTTGGCACGATCGCGTCAGCCTTACTGCTGCGGCTGGGCAACCCCAAACTGCCGTGCGTACTTCTCGTACATCTGCACCATGGGGTCCGCCATGTAGGACTCTTGGGTCAGGGCCATGCCTACGGTGTACTGTAGGTTCATGCGCGCCAGCATCTGCAGGAACTGCAGGTTCGCGTCGACTTCTCCGCGCACTTGACGTGCCTTCTTGCCCTTGAACTGGCCGAAGTACTCGAGGCGCTGCACAATGTCGGCCTTGAAGCCCTCGAGCAAGCTCGTGGCCGCCTTGGCGTCGCCCGCCGCGAAATAGCCCTCAATCAAACCGAGCGTAAAGTAGTCGTAACCCAGCTTTGACACCGGCATCTTGGCGGCTGCGGTATTCAGCACCTCGAGCGCTTGGTCTTTTTTGCCTTCGCGCACCAGAGCCAGGGCCGTGCGGGCGTAGGTGGCGCGCAGGTTGAAGGTCGAGCGGCGCACCGTCTCGTCAAGGAACACGTCGGGCACCTCCATGTTGCCAAAATTGAACTTGCCGGCTGCCCCTTCGGGGTTCACCATCAGCTCGTACGTCTTGGCCGTATTCACGGTTCCGAACTCGTACCCGTTGGGCGCGCTCGGCGTAGCATAGGGCGTGAAGCGGTACACCACCCCTTCGAGCTGCAGGTAGTCCTGAAGCCAGAAGAAGGCGCTGGGCGAACTTCCGACCGTCGTCGAGAAGTAAATGGGGCGGCTCCAGTCGTTGTGGGCAATCAGGTCGATCACCATCAGGTCGCGCTTGGCAATGATGCCGCTGCCCCAATCCCAATCGATGTAGTCGGGCAGTACGGCGGAATCGCGAAGCAGTCCGGCTTTGGCTACGGCCGCCCGGTCGATAGGCACCCTGAAGTTCTTCATCGGGAAGAACGGAAGCTTTTTGGGACTGTCGGTGCCCGCAAACGCCGTGAACATCACCGCGTCGTCGCTGCGGCGCGCGTACTCCAAGAAGTCCTTGGCGTACCAGCGGCCTTGCAGCCCCATGTCTTGGAAGTACAGTACGTCACGGGTTCCCTGCACGTACTCTTCTTTGCTGAACGTGAACGGAACCGGCTCGCTGTCGTAGAACTTGCGCTTCATCATGTCGATGTACCAGTCGGTGTTGAGCAGCGACAGGTTGACGATTCGCACGTCGGTGCGGTACCCCTCCACCTCTTGCACGTACCACAGCGGGAAGGTGTCGTTGTCTCCGTTGGTGAACAGGATGGCGTTGGGCTCGCAGCTGTCGAGGTACATCTTGGCGATGTCGCGGGCCGTGAAGCGGTTGCTGCGGTCGTGGTCGTCCCAGTTCTCGGCCACCATGAGGGTGGGAATTCCGAGGGTGAGCACCGTCACGCCCAACGCCAGCGCCGTCGAGCGGTACTTGGCGAGCAGCTCGTACAGGGCCACCACGCCGAGTCCGACCCAAATCGCAAAGACGTAAAACGAACCGACGAAGGCGTAGTCGCGCTCGCGCGGCTCAAACGGCTTGTGGTTCGTGTACACCACAATGGCCAGGCCGGTGAACAAAAACAGCAGCGTGATCACCCAGGCGTTGCGCTGGTCGCGCTTCGACTGGAACCAAAGTCCGAGCAACCCAAGAATAAGCGGCAGCGCATAGTACAGGTTGCGCCCCTCTTGGTTCTTCATGGAGTCGGGCAGGTTCGACTGCGGGCCCAGCCGCGCCTCGTCGATGAAATCGATGCCCGTCATCCAGTTGCCGTTGGTCAGCTCGTAGCGGTTCTGGTCGTCGTTCTGGCGTCCGGCGAAGTTCCACATAAAGTAGCGGAACCACATTTGCCCCACCTGGTAGTCGAGGAAGTACTTAAAATGTTCGGAGAAGGTGATTTTTTGGTCCGGATTCGCACCAAAAATGCGCTGGTAGTTCTCGACGTGGTCGGCTTGGTCGGACCACATGCGCGGAAAAAATCCGACGTCGTCTTTGGCGTAATTGGGCTTCGACGCCTTGCCGTCGTTGACCACCTCGTACTGGCCCGTCTCCTCGCTGTACACGTAGGTCGGAGCGCCGTCGGCATAGGGCTTTTGGCTGTCGAGCTTGCTGTTGAAGCTCTGCCCGTAGAGCACGGGCCAGTCGCCGTACTGCTCGCGGTTGTAGTAAGCCAGCAGCGACATCGCGTCTTCGGGGTTGTTTTCGTCAATCGGCGTGTTGGCATTGGAGCGGATGGCCAGCACGACGAAGCTCGAATAGCCAATCAGCAGCATCACGACGGCCAGGATTCCTTGCTCCACGAGCGGACGGTTGGTCTTCACCGCCCAGCGAATGCCGAAGTAAACGCCCGCGATTAAGGCCAGCACCATCAGCACAGAGCCCGAATTCTTGGGAAGTCCGATGCTGTTGACGGCGGTGATTTCAAAGAAGCCAAACAAACGCAAAATGACGGGAATGATCACGGCAAATACCAGGGCGAGCACCACGACCGACACGGCGTTGGCCACCACCCAGGTCTTCCAGGTAACCTTGGGGTAGTTCTTGTAGAAGTAAATCATCACGACGGCCGGAATGGTCAGGAACACCAGAATGTGAACCCCCACCGACAGCCCCGTCAGGTAGGCCACCAGCAGCAGCCAGCGGTTCGCACGAAGGTCGTGGTCCGCCTCAGCTTCCCACTTCAGCGCGGCCCAAAAGGCGACCGCCGTGAAGAAGCTCGACATGGCGTACACTTCGCCTTCGACGGCGCTGTACCAAAACGAGTCCGACCACGTAAACGCCAGGGCGCCCACAAGGCCTGAGCCCAATACGGCGATGTGTTGGCCGAGCGACTCCTCGCCGCGCACCAGCTTTTTGGCCAGCATGGTGATGGTCCAAAACAAAAAGGGAATGGCGAGGGCAGACGAAAGGCCGCTCGTGAAGTTCACCCAGTAGGCCTGGCGGGTCACGTCGCCCAAGGCCAGCTGCGACAGCACATTGGCCACCAGCTGAAACACGGGGGCACCCGGAGGGTGTCCGACCTCAAGCTTGACCGAGGTTGTGATGTATTCACCACAATCCCAGAAACTTACGGTGGGCTCCAGGGTAAGGGTGTAGGTGATGAGGGCGACGACGAAGGTCGTCCAGCCGAGGGCGTTGTTCCAGAAACGGTAGTTGTTCATTGCTGCAGTCGTTGAGACGGAGCAGCGAAGATACCGAATCCTTACAAGTCGAGGGTCAAATCAACCCCCAATTTGCCGGCAATGAGCTTGTGCAGCTTGGCGTTGAGCGAGGGGTGGTCGATGCCCGCCAAGGCGTCTTCGGCAAAGGCCAGCATGAGCAGGGCGCGGGCCTCGGGCTCCTTGATGCCTCGGGCGCGGAGGTAGAAGAGCGCGTCTTCGTCAAGTTGACCCACCGTGCAGCCGTGCGAGCACTTCACGTCGTCGGCAAAGATTTCGAGCTGGGGCTTGGTGTTCACCTCGGCGCGCTCGTGCAGCACCAGGTTGGCGTTTTGCTGGTAGGCGTCGGTCTTTTGGGCGTCCTCGTGCACGTAAATCCGCCCGTTGAACACGCCTTTGGCCCCGTCGTCGTAAATGCCCTTGTAGTTTTCGTGCGACGTACAGTGCGGCGCCCGGTGGTCCACCAGCGTGTGGTGGTCGACGAGCTGCTTGCCCTTGGCCAGGGTGAGTCCGAGCATGCGGGCGTCGGCACCGGGTTCCTGGAGCACAAAGTCGAGGTTGTTGCGAATGAAGCGTCCGCTCGTGCTCACCGTGTGCACTTGCGCCCGGCTGTCGCGCGCCTGCTGGATGCGGGTGTGCTGGGTGAGCGCCGCCTCGGGCCCGTCGTGCTGCAGCTTGACCCAGCGCAGCTGTGCGCCCGCCGCCAGGTAGGCCTCGTCGACCGAATTGGTCCACGTGGGGTGCTCGGTGAGCGACTGGTGCCGCTCGATGATCTCGGCCTGCGCGTTCACCCCAAGCACGACCAAGCTGCGAATCTGCGTGGCGCGCGGCTCGGTACCCGTGGTAAACGAAAGCACCTGGATCGGGCGGTCGACCACCACGTGGTCGGGGACAACCACATACAGCCCGTCCCAGGCCAAGGCGGTGTTCAGCTGGGCCAAGGGACCGAGCTCTTCGGTCAGCTGGGCGAAGTAGCGGTCCATCGTCTCGGGGTACTTCTTCCAGGCCGACGAGAGGGTGCAGACGTCGAATCCGCGGTGGGTCGTGTCGCTGAGCCAGCTCGAGTAGCGTCCGTTCAAAAACACCACGCGGTAGGAGTCCAGTTCGTTGACCAAAAAGCGCTTGATGTCTTTGAACTCGAGGTGCTCGTCTTCGAGCGGAGCGCACGGCGGCCGCAACCCGTAGTGCGGCGCCAGAACGGGCTTGAGCGAGCTGTACTTCCAGTCCTCGTCGCGCACGCTCGGAAAACCCGCGGCCTCAAAGCGCTCCATGGCGCTGCGGCGGCGGTCGCGCACGGCCTCACTCGAGTAGGCCGTCAGTTCCTTCTCGTGAAGCCAGTACTGGGCGGAGAGGCGGTCGTTCATTCCGCTTCTTTTTTGATCCAGTCGTACCCGCGCTCTTCGAGGTCGAGGGCCAGCGACTTGTCTCCCGTCTTGACAATGCGCCCTTTGTACAGCACGTGCACGACGTCGGGCACGATGTAGTCCAGCAAGCGCTGGTAGTGGGTGATGACCACAAAGCTGGCCTTGGGCGAGCGCAGCGCGTTCACGCCTTGGGCCACGATGCGCAATGCGTCGATGTCCAGCCCCGAGTCGGTCTCGTCCAAAATAGCCAAACGCGGCTCGAGCATCGCCATCTGAAAGATTTCGTTGCGCTTCTTTTCTCCGCCCGAGAAGCCCTCGTTGAGGCTGCGGCTCAAAAAGCCCTTGTCCATTTCAAGCAGCTGAAGCGCTTCGCGCATCTTTTTCAGCATGGCCGAGGCGTCCAAGGCCTCTTCGCCGCGGGCCGTACGCACCGCGTTCAGCGCCGTTTTGACAAAGTTTGAAACGCTTACCCCCGGAATCTCGACGGGGTACTGAAAGCTCAAAAACAGCCCGAGGTGCGCGCGCTCTTCAGGCGCCAGCTCGAGAACCGACTGGCCGTCCCACAAAATGTCTCCGCTCGTGACTTCGTAGTCTTCGCGGCCCGCAATCACGCTGCTCAGCGTCGACTTGCCCGACCCGTTCGGACCCATAATGGCGTGAACCTCGCCCGGCTTCACCGTCAGGTTAACCCCGCGCAAAATTTCTTTATCGCCAATGGAGGCGTGCAAATTCTTGATTTCTAACATGATGATTGCAAATTATCCGACCGAACCCTCGAGGCTGATGGCAAGTAGTTTTTGCGCCTCCACGGCAAACTCCATCGGGAGCTGGTTGAGTACGTCTTTGGCGTAACCGTTAATAATCAGCGCAATAGCGGCCTCCATGTCGAGTCCGCGCTGCTGGCAGTAAAAAATTTGGTCCTCCCCGATCTTGCTCGTCGTGGCCTCGTGCTCGGTGCGGGCCGTCGAATTCTTGACTTCGATGTAGGGAAACGTGTGGGCGCCGCAGCGGTCGCCCATCAGGAGCGAATCGCACTGGCTGAAGTTGCGGGCGTGCTCCGCGCGCGGACCCATGCGCACGAGTCCCCGGTACGAATTGTGGCTGCGGCCCGCCGAAATGCCCTTGCTGACGATGGTTGACTTGGTGTGGCGGCCGAGGTGAATCATTTTGGTTCCGGTGTCGGCCTGCTGGCGGTGGTTGGTCACGGCCACGCTGTAGAATTCGCCCACGCTGTAGTCGCCCTTGAGAATGCAGCTCGGGTACTTCCAAGTCACGGCGCTGCCGGTTTCGACCTGCGTCCAGCTGATCTTGGCGTGCGCCTCGCAGATTCCGCGCTTGGTGACAAAATTGTACACGCCGCCCTTGCCCTCGGCGTCGCCGGGGTACCAGTTTTGCACGGTCGAGTACTTGATTTCGGCGCGGTCCAAGGCCACGAGCTCGACCACCGCCGCGTGGAGCTGGTTTTCGTCGCGCTGCGGCGCCGTACAGCCCTCGAGGTAGCTCACGTAGCTGCCTTCGTCGGCCACCAGCAGGGTGCGCTCGAACTGGCCGGTGCCGGCCTCGTTGATGCGGAAGTAGGTGCTCAGCTCCATCGGGCAGCGCACGCCTTTGGGGATGTAGCAAAACGAGCCGTCGGTAAAGACCGCGCTGTTGAGCGCCGCATAAAAGTTGTCGGACTTCGGAACCACCGTTCCCAAGTACTTTTTCACGAGCTCGGGATGCTCCTGAATGGCCTCGCTCATCGAGCAAAAGATGATGCCCTTTTCGGCAAGGGTCTTTTTGAACGTGGTCGCCACCGAAACGGAATCCACCACGACGTCCATGGCCACGCCGCTCAAACGTTTTTGCTCGTCGAGGCTAATGCCCAGCTTTTCAAACGTCTTCAGCAGCTCGGGGTCGACCTCGTCGAGGCTGTTGACCTGCTTTTTTACCGGGGCGGCGTAGTAGCTAATAGCCTGAAAATCGGGCTTTTCATACGCTACGTTGGCCCATTCGGGCTCGGTCATCTCGCACCACACGCGGTAGGCGTCGAGGCGCCAGTTCGTCATCCACTCCGGCTCGCCTTTTTTGGCGCTAATGGCCCGAATGACGTCTTCGTTGAGTCCGGCCGCCATGCGGTCGGTTTCGACGTCGGTGTAAAAACCGTACTTGTATTCAGAGGCCGTAACCTCGTGGAGCAGTTCGTCTTGGCTCATTTCCTAAACTATACCGCGAAGCTTTCGCCGCACCCGCAGGTACGGGTCGCGTTGGGGTTACTGAAGGCAAACCCCTTGCCGTTGAGGCCGCCGCTGTACTC
>JBEGTJ010000079.1:0-7178 GCA_041179465.1 Bacteroidota bacterium
CCCATCAGCACGTAGTCGCTGGTCCACACCGGGATCGGCGCCCCCGTGAACGGATGCTCCACGTAGGTCCCCGTAAACACGCCGCTCACCGTCTTGGTGTCGGCTTGGCGGTCGCGCTCGCTCCGGCGTGCCGCCCGCTCGCAGTAGGCCTCCACTTCGGCCCGCTGGGCCTCGGTCGTCCACGCCCCGAGCATGGGATGCTCGGGAGCGACCACCATGAACGTGGCGCCAAAAATCGTATCGGGCCGGGTCGAAAACACTTCAAGCACTTCGGCTCCGCGGGCAGCTAGCAGCTGGTTGCTAGTAGCCTCGCCGGCTTCGCCGGCTCCGCCGGCGAGCACTTTAAACCGAATCCGGGCGCCTTGGCTGCGGCCGATCCAGTGGCGCTGCGATTCCTTGATGCTGTCGCTCCAGTTCAGCTCCTCGAGGCCGTCGAGCAGGCGCTGGGCAAAGGCACTGATGCGCATGGACCACTGAAGCATGGGCTTTTGCACGACGGGATGGCCGCCGCGCTCGCTCAGACCGTTCACGACTTCGTCGTTGGCGAGCACGGTTCCGAGGGCCGGACACCAGTTGACCAGCGACTCGCTGCGGTAGGCCAGGCGGAAGTGCTGCAGCAGCGCTTCGCGCTGCGCCGCGTCCATGGAGGCCCATTCGGCCGCGGTGCATTGGGGTTCGCCGTGGTGGGCGGCGTTCAGGCCTTCGGTGCCCCGCGCGCTCAAGTGGGCCACGAGCGTTTCGATCGGCTCCGCGCGCTCGCTTTGCTGGTTGTACCAGGCGCCAAACAACTGAAGGAATACCCACTGGGTCCAGCGGTAGTAGTCGGGGTCGCAGGTTTGCACCTCGCGGCTCCAGTCAAAACCCAGTCCGAGCCGGTTGAGCTGCTCGCGGTAGCGTTCGATGTTGGTCTCGGTCGTGACGGCGGGGTGCTGGCCGGTCTGGATCGCGTACTGCTCCGCCGGAAGCCCAAAGGCGTCAAAACCCATTGGGTGCAGCACGTTAACGCCCTGGTGGCGCTTAAATCGGCTGACAATGTCGCTGGCGATGTAGCCCAGCGGGTGCCCCACATGGAGCCCCGCACCCGAGGGGTAGGGGAACATGTCGAGCACATAAAAGGGCTTCCGATCCGACGGAAAATCCGCGCGGTACACGTTTAATTCGCGCCATAACTGCTGCGCGCGGGCATCCCATTCGGTCGGTCGGTATTCCATGCCGGCAAAAGTAGCCCCGTGCCTCGGATTTCGCGTAGATTTGTCCCATGGCCAAAGCACAAGGAGAAGAAGCCTTTAACAAGCGCCGCGTGCGCTTTTCCTACGCCGGGGTGGTGCTCAGCATCGGCCTCGTGCTCTTTTTAACCGGAATCATGGCCACCTTGGCCTACCAGTCGCAGGTGCTGACCGACGACCTCAAAGAAAACTTTACGTTTACGCTGTTTCTGAAGCCCGAAACGAGCCAGGATCAGGCCGACGCCTTCATCAAGCAATGGTCCGACGAGGCCGAGATTCGCAGCCTCCGCTTTGTGGGAAAAGACGAAGCCGCGGTGCAGTTCCAAAAGGATTTGGGCGAGGACTTCGTGGATTTCTTGGGCTTTAATCCGCTGAGCGACGCCATCGACGTGAAGCTCAAAGCCGACTACGTGAGCCCCGAACAGCTGGCCAAGCTTCAGGAGCGCTTTGCCAAGTCGTCGATCATCGAAAACATGGCCTACGACCGCGACTTGGTGTCGGTCATCCACCAAAATGTGGGCAAAATCAACTCGGCGATGCTGGGAGCGGTGGCGGTTTTGCTGCTGGTGAGCCTGATGCTCATCAACAATGCGCTGCGTCTGGCGATCTACGCGCGCCGCTTCACGCTCAAGACGATGCAGCTGGTGGGTGCCACCAAGTCCTTCATTCACAAGCCTTTTTTGAAGGAAGGACTGATTCTGGGCGCCCTGGGCGGACTGCTGGCCGCCCTCTTGCTCGCCTCGACGTATGCGGTGCTGATTAACGAATGGCCCCGACTGGCTGTGAGCCTTACCTGGTCGCTCTGGGCTGCCCTGGCTCTGGGCCAGCTGGCGGTCGGAATTTTGTTGACGACGGCATCCACCGCCCTGTCGGTGCACCGCTACCTTGCGCTTAAAACCCACCAACTCTACGAATAAATGAAAACGACCTTCCTCTTTGAACGCGGCAACTACGTGCTCATGCTCGCCGGTTTGGCCCTGATTGTCCTTGGATTTTTGCTCATGTCGGGTGGCGGTTCCGAGGACCCCAACGTGTACAACCCCGAGCTGTTCAGCGCCCGCCGCATCGTGGTGGCGCCGCTGTTCATCGTGATGGGATTTGCCCTCGAAGTGTGGGCCATCATGCGCAAACCCAAGGCCTAAGCGATGGATTGGCTGAGTGCACTCATCCTAGGCATCATTCAAGGATTGGCCGAGTTCCTGCCGGTCAGCTCGTCGGGCCACCTCGAACTGGGGCGCTCGCTGCTGGGAATTGAAATGTCGGGAGAGACCGGGCTGCTGTTCACCATCACGGTGCACGCGGGCACGGCGCTTTCGACCGTCGTGGTGTTTTACAAAGACATCGTGTCGATTTTGGGCGGAATCGTCAAGGGCCACGAAGAAGACCGCAAGTTCGCCGGCGCCATTCTGGTGTCCATGATTCCGGCGGGCGTCATTGGCCTGCTCTTCGAAGACCAAATTGAAGGCCTGTTTGAGGGTTCCACCTTGCTGGTGGGCCTCATGCTATTGGTCACCGGCTTGCTCCTGCTCATGGCCGACCAAGCCAAGAAGACCCACAAAAAAGTTTCGCTCGGAGACGCCTTTGCCGTGGGCATCGCTCAGGCCATCGCCATTTTGCCGGGCATTTCGCGCAGCGGAGCAACCATTTCGGCGAGCGTCCTTCTGGGCATCGACCGCGAAAAAGCCGCGCGCTTTTCGTTCCTCATGGTCGTTCCCGTGATTTTGGGCAAAATGCTGCTCGACGTGGTCGACATGGCGGCGAATCCCGAATCGGCCTCAGATACCCTGCTGCTCCCGCTGATGGTCGGTTTTGTCGCTGCCTTCATTACCGGACTTTGGGCCTGCCGCACCATGATTCAGATGGTCAAGCGCGCCAAACTTAAGTACTTCGCCTACTACTGCTTTGCCGTAGGCGGCCTCGCGAGTTTGTGGACGGCGCTGGCGTAAGGGTACCCGACACCCTCGACGAGGCGCGGACTGGTTTTTGGCTCGCCGTCGACAAGCCCCTGGGCTGGACGTCTTTCGATGTGGTCGCCAAGGTGCGCAACGCCCTCAAACGACGTTACGGAACCCGCATCAAGATCGGCCACGCCGGAACCTTAGACCCCTTGGCCACCGGCATGCTCGTGCTCGCCGTCGGCCGCAAGACCAAAGAAATCGAATCGGTGATGGCCGGCGCCAAGGCCTATGTGGCCGTGGTCAAGTGGGGCGCGGTCACGGCCAGTTTCGACGCCGAGACCCCCGAAGTGCCCACGGGCAAACCGCTGCCCTCGCTGGGCGACGCGACGGTCGCCGAACTCACGGCGGCCTTCACCGGGGAGGTGATGCAGGTTCCGCCCCAATACAGCGCGGTGAAAATCGACGGCGCGCGGGCCTACGACCTTGCCCGCACCGGCCGAGTGGCTGAGCTGCAGCCCCGAAGCGTGCGCATAGACGCCCTGGCGTTCCGCCCGCTGGACGAACGGCACTGCGAGCTGACCGTGCACTGCGGCAAGGGAACGTACATCCGCTCGCTGGCGCACGACCTGGGCGAGCACTTGGGCTGCGGAGCCTACC
This sequence comes from Bacteroidota bacterium, assembly GCA_041179465.1. Taxonomy (GTDB): domain Bacteria; phylum Bacteroidota; class Bacteroidia; order Flavobacteriales; family Schleiferiaceae; genus TMED14. The sequence continues at coordinate 3,782 of JBEGTJ010000079.1, forward strand.
TGACGGCGCTGCGGCGCACGAGCGTGGCGCCGTTTACCTCCATGCACTCCATCGAAGAGGTGCTCGCGGCGATTCAGTCGTCGTAGCGCGACGTCCAGAGGTTCTCGCTGAAGTTTTTGGCCCGAGAAAATCCGTAGAGCGCCGTCATCGCCGACGTCGCAAAGAGCAGGTAGAAAAAGAAAATGATGCGCACGAATCCGGGATGCTCGCCGAGCCAGGATTCGGGAACTAGGGCCGCCACGAGGGCGCAAAATCCCACGACGCTGCGCAGCATGCTGGGAAACGACCGCAGGGGGTACATCAGCATCCGGCGCAGGGGGTTGACTTCGCCGCCCCACTTGTGCACGAGGTAGTAGTAGCCGTTGCCCAAGTCCAGCATGAGCAGGGGGTCTTTGTCTTGGTAGCTCAGGCGGAACATCGACGCCGGCGCCACGATTTTGTATCCGTTCAAGCGCTCGCCTGCGGCGGCGTCAAGGCGCTCCATGGCCGAAACGGCTTCGTAGGGGATGCGGCCCGCAAAGTGGTTGGCGTCCAAAAAGCGCAGCCGGTAGTCGACGCACAGGGACTGCAGGTGCCGCTCGTGGAGGATGCGGTCCCGGTTCATTGCCGAGAGCGGAAGGGCCCCTTGGCGCTGAAAGGGCGATTCAAGTTTGGAGCGCTGCGCCGTGTCTTCGGCCAGCCAAGCCTCCCACGCCGCGCCGTCTTGGGCGCTTCGTTCGAGCAGTACGCGTTCTAAGTCCGTTCCCATAGTCTTAAGGTAACCCCAAAGGAGCAATTTGGGTTCACACTTGACAAGGCCTAGTTCAAAAGGGTACCTTTGCCCCCTATGAAAATGAAGCTTTCCCACTTTAGCTACGATTTGCCCGAGGCGCAGATCGCGCAGCATCCTGTTGACTTCCGTGACGACGCTCGCCTGATGGTGGTCAACCGCGAAACGGGAAGCATGGAGCACCACTACTTTCGCGACCTGGCCAACTTTTTTGAGCCGCGCGACCTGCTGGTGATCAACAACACCAAGGTTTTTCCGGCCCGCATGTGGGGAAACAAGGAGAAGACCGGCGCCTTGATCGAGGTCTTTTTGCTTCGCGAGCTCAACGCCGAAAGCCGCCTTTGGGACGTTTTGGTGGATCCCGCCCGCAAAATCCGCATCGGCAACAAGCTCTACTTCGGAGACGACGACAGCCTCGTGGCCGAGGTCATCGACAACACGACGTCGCGCGGACGCACCCTGCGCTTCTTGTTTGACGGCAGCTACGAAGAGTTCCGCCTAAAGCTCAAGGAGATGGGCGAAACGCCGCTCCCCAAGTACATCACGCGCCCCCTGGAGGCCGCTGACGAGGAGCGCTACCAGAGCATTTTTGCCAAAGTCGAAGGCGCCGTGGCGGCCCCCGTGGCCTCGCTGCACTTCAGCAAAAACTTGATGAAAAAGCTGGAAATCAAGGGCATCGACACGGTCGAAATGACGATGCACGTGGGCTTGGGCACGTTCCGCCAGGTGGAAGTCGAAGACCTCAGCAAGCACAAAATGGAGTCCGAGCAGTTTTGGCTTTACCCCGAAACGGCCGAGCGCGTGAACCAGGCCAAGGCCGAAAAGCGCCGCGTTTGCGCCGTGGGCACGAGCGTGATTCGCTCGTTGGAGTCCTCGACCATCACCGACCACCGCATCAAGGCGGGCAACGGGTGGACGTCGAAGTTCATTTTTCCGCCGCACGAGTTCACGGTGGCCAACAGCATGATTACGAATTTTCATGCGCCCCAGTCGACGATGCTCATGCTGACCGCGGCTTTTGCCGGCTACGAACTCACCATGGACGTCTACCGCACGGCCGTCAAAGAGGGGTACCGCTTCTTGAGCTACGGCGACGCGCTGCTGTTTGTGTAGGGCGGATTTCGGACTAAAAACAAAGGCCGACCCTCGCGGGCCGGCCTTTTTCTTTGGTGGCGCTCGGCTCTAGCGTGCGGCCGCCAGCAGGTAGCCTAATTTGATGCCTACAAAAAAGCCGAGGTTTTGGCTGCGCGCGTTTTGGGTTTCGTCTAGACGCGCTACGTAGCGCTCCTGGCCCGTGACGGGGTCGATCGTGTAGTCTTCGAGCACGAGCGGAAAATTGACGTAGCGGTTGGAAAGCCCCATGCTCAAATCCACCATGATGCGTTCGCTGGAGCGCAGCTGCGTGCCGATCATCAGGCCCTGGTCGAAGTTCTGCTTGAAGCTGGTAAAATTCTCGTCCGCCCCGGTGAACAGCTTGTTGTAGCGTCGGTTTTGAATGAAGAACCCGAGGTAAAAGCCGTCGTCGTAGGAGTCTCCGCCCGGAAATACTTTGATGTTGGCCGATTGGCTGGAGCCGGGACGCACGCGGCTATCTGCGGTGTAAAAGGCGTTGTTGTCCCATACCACCGCCTCGTTGATGAATGCGTCGAGGCTGTTGTGCGTCGTGAGGCCCAGTCCGCCCTCAACTGTGACGTAGGGGCTGAGGCGGTACTCCACCGAGACCGGGTAGTGCCCGGCAAAGAAGGGGGCCACATTGAACTTCACGGCGGTAGGGTAGCGGTCGAGTTGGCGCTGGCGGTTGCGTTCGGCATTTCGCCCCCCGCCGGATGTGGTGCTGGTGGTGCCGTCGACGCTGTAGCGTTTCACGGTGACTTGGGCCGTTGCCGAAGTAGCTAAGGTCACGGCCAAAGCGGCCAAAAGAAGGCGTGCGTTCATGGGGTAAAGATACTTTGCCGGATTTCGGCAAATTTCTTGCCATCGGAATTGATGTACTTTTGATCTTATGATTCGATTAACTTCTTTCGTCACCTTAGCGGTGCTCAGCTGCTCTAGCCTTTGGGCCCAGATGCCCCAGAGTTTTGAAGTGCGTTGGAGCCGCGGATACAAAGACCGCGAGATTCAGCTGGACTACGTCACCAGTCTGGATTCCAGCTACTTCATGACCTACGGCAGCTACGTCAAGCTGCTCCGCAAGCGCAAGAACTTTTATGCGCGCTACGACCGCGAAACGATGACGCAGGTTTGGCAAATCGAGGAAACCCTTGACCGCTACCGCGACGCGCCGGTCGGGTTCCACAGCATGGTAACCTTTGGCCCGACGACCTACGTGTTCTACCAAGCCTATTCCAAGGCCGACGACCTGCGCTACGTGCTGATGCGCACGATCGATCCCGAAGGCAACCTGTCGGAATTCAACGAACTCGTGCGGATTTCGGCCAAACGTTGGACCATGGGTGACTTTCGCATCAGCTGGAACCGCGACGCGACGAGCTTTGCGATTGTGAGCTTTCCGGGAGAGGACCGCAAAGAAGATTTGCGCGTCGAGGTCAAGCGCTTTGACCGCGAGGGAAATCCCGTAGGCGGTGCCTCAGTTCAGGTGGACCACGCAAAAAACCGCGTCGCATTGGC
>JBEGTJ010000080.1:0-7172 GCA_041179465.1 Bacteroidota bacterium
CGTGCTCCTGCGCGGAATGCAGCAGGCCCTACGGACGCACGGCTCCCTCGCTCCCCTTTTTGTCCTAAAACCCGGAGAAACCGATTTTTTTGGCGCCATAGACCGGGCCCGAGCGGAACTGCTCGGCGACGCCGTCGCCTCGCGCACCGCCAAGCACATGGCCAGCCCGGCCGCAGGCTCGGCAGCCAAGCGCCTTCACCTCTTCCTGCGCTGGATGGTGCGTCCTTCGTCGCGCGGAGTGGACCTCGGAATCTGGACCCACCTGCCCAAGTCCGCCCTGAGTTGCCCGCTCGACGTGCACACCGGACGCGTGGCGCGCAGCCTCGGACTGCTGAAGCGGACCGCCAACGACGCCGCCGCCGTGCAGGAACTCGACGCAGCCCTGCGCGCGATTGACCCCGAGGATCCCGCGCGCCTCGATTTCGCCCTTTTTGGATTGGGACTGGAAGCCCCCGAACTTTGGAAGCATGCCTAGCCTCGCCGAACGCATGCGCCCCAAGACCTTGGCCGAATACGTCGGTCAGGAGCACATTGTGGGCCCCAAAGGAGCGCTGCGGCCCGCCATCGCGGCCGGGCGATTGCCTTCGCTGCTGTTTTGGGGTCCGCCGGGAGTGGGCAAGACGAGCTTGGCGCAGCTGCTGGCGCAGCACGTGGACCTTCCGTTTTCGACGTTAAGCGCCGTTTCGGCTGGGGTTAAAGACGTGCGCGACGAAATTGCGCGGGCTGAAAACGACCGAATGTTTGCGCCCAAGGGCCGCATGCTGTTCATCGACGAAATCCACCGATTCAACAAAGGCCAGCAGGACGCGCTGCTGGGCGCAGTCGAGCGCGGAACCTTGACTTTAGTGGGCGCGACGACCGAAAATCCGAGTTTTGAAGTCAACTCGGCCTTGCTGTCGCGCTGCCAGCTCTTTGTGCTCCGGTCGCTGGACGATGCGGACTTGATTGCCTTAGGTCGGCGTGCGCTCGCGCAGGATGCCGAACTGCAGGCCTGCCAGATCGCCGACGTTGACTGGGAAACCTTGGCGCCGCTGGGCGGCGGAGATGCGCGCCGCTTCTTGAATTTGCTGGAATCCCTGGCCCTCGCCGCCAAGCACGAAGGGGTCGCGGTCCTGTCGTCGGAGTGGTTGGTCCAGAACGCCCCCCGGGCGGCAGTGCGCTACGACCGCGCGGGCGACCTGCACTACGACGTGGCCAGTGCGTTCATCAAGTCAATACGCGGAAGCGATCCGCAGGCGGCAGTCTACTGGTTGGCCCGCATGATTGCGGGCGGCGAACCGCCCGAATTCATCGCCCGGAGGTTGGTGATTTCGGCCGCAGAAGACGTGGGACTGGCCCACCCCAACGCCCTCGTTGTGGCCAACGCCTGCGCTCAGGCCGTGGAGCGCCTCGGTCCGCCCGAGTCCCGAATTCCCTTGTCGGAATGCGCGATTTACTTGGCCTGCAGTCCGAAATCGAACTCGGCCTACCTCGCCATTGACGCCGCCTTGGCCGAAGTGCAGCGAAGCGGAGACCTTCCGGTCCCGTTTGCCCTGCGGAACGCGCCCACGCGCACCCTGAAGCAGCTGGGTTTTGGCGCGGACTACCAGTATCCGCACGACGTTCCCGGAAATTTCGTCGCTCAAGAATACCTGCCGGAATCCTTGAGTGGGTCGCAGTGGTTTGTGCCCGGCTCCAACGCGACCGAGGTCAAGTTGGCCGAATTTTTAGCCGCCCGTTGGCAGCCCGCTAAAGAATGAGGACTTCGGTGCGGCGGTTGCGGGCTCTGCCAGCTTCCGTAGCGTTGGAATCGATGGCCTTATTGAGTCCGAAGCCTTTAAATTCCAATCGATTAGAGTCAATTCCTTGAACTATTAGTTCTCGGTATACTCCTTCGGCCCGTCGGGTCGAAAGATCGAGGTTGTAGGCCGCCCCACCTTGGCTGTCGGTGTGGCCCTCGATGCGCACGCGCACCCCGGGATTGGCCTTGAGCCAATTCGCAAGGCTCCGGAGTTCCGGCATGGATTCGGGCAGCAGCACGTCGGAATCGGTCGCGAAGTATAGGTTTTCAAGGCGCGTGCGGTCGCCCGACTGAATCGGACGCAGCCAAAGGGTGTCTACGCGGGCATCTTCGCTGCGCTGTTCCAGGATTCGTTGCTCGCTAAGGAGTTGATAGCCTGGTGCTTGAATTTGAAATCCGCGCGGACTTCCCACGGGCAAAGCCACCTGGTAGCTGGGGCCTTGGTGCGAAACGGGCGCAAAGACTTCAGGGCTTGAAATGCTCCACTGCGCCTGGGGCACCGTTTTGCCGGTCGCGCGGTCCGCCACCCAGACCGTCCACCAGAGCACGGGCTTGGGCCGAAAGGCGCCCGGAAGGGAAAGGCGGTACAGTTCCACGCGCTCGGAGTCGTCGCCCCGAAGGCCTCCGCGGGCTAAAAAGGCCTCGCTCCCGTCGGGCCGCACCACCAAACCAAAATTATCGAGGTGGTCGTTCAAGGGATAAGCCAGGTGCAGGGGGTCCGACCAGGTCGAGTCGCTGAGGCGGCGCGAGAGGTAGAGGTCGCTCCCGCCCATTCCCAGCCGGCCGTCGCTGGCAAAGTAGAGCGTGGTTCCGTCGGCGTGCAAAAAGGGCGTGGATTCCATGCCCGCGCTGCGGATGGTTGCCGGCAGCGGCTTGACCTCGGCCCAACGCCCGTCGCGGAGTACGGCCCGCCAGATGTCGGCGTTTCCCTCGCCTTGGCGGGATTCCCGCACAAAAAAGAGCTCGCGGCCGTCGGCACTGAGGCAAGGTTGCGACTCCCACTGGCTGGTGTTGATGGCCGGACCGGCGTTTTGGGCCTCAGACCACGAACCGTCCGGGCGGCGAATGCTGAAGTAAATGTCGCAGGAACCGTACCCGTCTCCGCGGTCGCAGGCCGCAAACGCCATGACGCGCTGGTCGCCGCGAATGCTCACCGCTCCCTCGTTTCCCGAGGTGTTGAGGGCGCCCGAAAGCGGACGGGCCGTTTGCCAGTCCGTGCCGGTTCGGCGGCTGGACATGATCACTTCGTCGCTGCCGGCGGAGCGCTGCCGCGCGGTGAAGTACAGCACCGCGTTGTCGCCCGAAATGCTCGGAAAGTAGTTCATGTCGCTGCGGTTGACCGAGTCGCTCAGGCGACCAAAACGATAGTCCTCAGGGCGGAGCACCGCAGCCTGGGCAAAGCGCGCGGACGCCCGAATGCGCTCGGCGTCGTTCCGCTGGGCCTGCGGCGTTTTGGGCAGGTCCAGGTAGGCTGACGCGGCCGAATCCGCCTCGGCATACCACCCTTGGAGCATGGCGTTCTGCATCCACCGAAACAGCGCCTGCCGCGAGGCTCCCGCCTCGGCGGCCCGCCCAAACGCCCTCCGGGCGCGCTCCGCGTCGAGCGGCTCAAACGCCGAATACGCCTCGCCAAGCCCCACCCAAGCGGCGGCGTAGTCGGGATTCGACGTCGTCAATTTTTCGAGCAAGGCCCGGGCGGCGGCCACTTGCGGCGGGTCGGACCGAAGCAGCGCCATCGCCTTCTGAAAACGGTTTACTTCTGCCTGGGACTGCGCCCAAGCGCTGCCGGTTACCGCCGCACTAAAAAGCACCAAAATCAGGCCGCGCATAGGCTGCAAGGTACGCGCCGAAAACCTACCTTTGGCCTTTGGTCCGCTGACCCCATGTCTGAAAAGCAACTCGAGCACGTTCGCGACGTTTTTACCCGCTACCTCCAAGAACGAGGCCAGCGCAAAACCCCCGAACGCTACGCCATCCTCGGTGAGGTCTACGCTCAAGACGGGCACTTTGACGTCGAGACCCTGTACGCCAGCATGAAGGCCAAGAACTACCGGGTGAGCCGCGCCACCCTGTACAACACGATGGACCTGCTCTTGGAATGCGGCCTGGTGCGCCGCCACCAGTTCGCAACCAACCAAGCGCACTACGAGAAATCCTACTTCAACCGCCAGCACGACCACGTGCTCGTCGTCGACCGAGGCGAAGTCAAGGAGTTCTGCGATCCGCGCATCCAGCAAATCAAGGCCAGCATTGCCGAGCTCTTTGGAGTCGAGGTCACCGGCCACCAACTGTACATCTACGCAAAATCAAAAAACGAATCATGAAGGGTGCTGACATACTCCTCGGCCTGCAGTGGGGCGACGAAGGAAAAGGTAAAATTGTCGACGTTTTGACGCGCGACTACGACGTGGTGGCGCGCTTTCAAGGCGGACCCAACGCCGGACACACCCTTGAGTTTGAGGGCATCAAGCACGTGCTGCACACGATTCCGAGCGGAATTTTTCACCCGAAGGCCGTGAACATTGTAGGCAACGGCGTGGTCATCGACCCGGTCATTTTCATGCGCGAAATCGACAAGCTGGCGCCCTACGGAGTGGACTGCAGCAAATCCTTGCGCCTTTCGCGCAAGGCCCACCTGATTTTGCCGACCCACCGCCTGCTCGACGCCGCATCTGAAGCCGCCAAGGGCAAAAACAAGATTGGCTCGACGCTGAAGGGCATTGGCCCGACCTACATGGACAAGACCGGGCGCAACGGCCTGCGCGTGGGCGACGTGGAACTCCCGGACTTTCAAGAGCGCTACGAGGCCCTGAAGGCCAAGCACCTTCAGATGCTCGACGGCGCCGAACACGCCTTTGACCTCGCGGCCGCGGAGTCCGAATGGAAGGAAGCGATGGGCCGCATGCTCCAGCTGCCGTTGGCCGACACCGACGTTCTGATTCAAGAGGCCTACCGCGCCGGCAAGCGCATTTTGGCCGAGGGCGCCCAGGGAACCATGCTGGACGTGGATTTTGGCACCTATCCCTTTGTGACGTCGTCGACGACGACCGCGGCGGGCGCCTGCACCGGACTGGGCCTCGCGCCCAACCGCATCGGGGAGGTGATCGGTATTTTTAAGGCCTACTGCACCCGCGTGGGAAGCGGCCCCTTCCCTACCGAACTCGACAACGAATTGGGCGAGTCCATTCGCCAAAAAGGCCACGAATTTGGCTCGACTACGGGGCGTCCGCGCCGCACCGGATGGCTGGATTTGGTAGCCCTGAAGTACGCCGTCGAGGTCAACGGCGTGACGCAGCTCATGATGATGAAGGCCGACGTGCTGAGCGGGCTGGACGAGCTCGAAGTGTGCACCGCCTACCGCTACCGCGGTGAAGAAACGGCGCACCTTCCCTACCGCCTCGACGCCAACCTGCTGGAACCCGTCTACCAGAGCCTGCCGGGATGGAGCGAAGACCTCACGGGCGTACGGAACACCTCCGACCTTCCGGCTACGCTGGAATCCTACGTGCGCTTCATCGAAGACTTCACTGGAGTGCCGGTGGTCTTGGTTTCGGTTGGCCCCGACCGCGAACAAACCCTATGGCGCCGCTGAGCAAATACCTGCTCTTCCTTGGGATTGCGGCGTCGGCGACGCTGAGCGCCCAATCCCTTCAGCTCAAGAGGGCCGACCGCTTCACGGTAGTAAACGCGTACGGACGCAGCGTGACCAAGCTGCGCGGCAACGTGAAGCTGGCCAGCACCGAAGGCGTGTTCACCTGCGACAGCGCCGACTGGTTCCGAGCTGAAAACCGTTTTTTTGCCTACTCCAACGTTCGTTTTGCGGGGCGAACCGGCACCAGCGTGCGGGCTCGGTACCTGGAATACCTGAACGGCGAAAGCTATTTTTCAGGCGGAGTTACGGTGCGCGACGGCGAGCAAACGCTGCAGACGTCGAGTTTGCGCTACCGCACCTCCGACCGGCGCGGTTCGTTTGCCCAGCGGGCCAACGTAGCCACCCCCGACGGAAACCTAACCTGCCGGCGGGGCGATTTTTCGGACGGAACCTACCGCTTCACGGGCGACGTGAATTGGAACGGCGCCAAAGAACGGCTGCACACCGAACTCATGGAGTACCAAACCGACCGGCGTGCGGCAAAACTGCCGCAGGGCGGAAGCCTGGTCGCCGAGGGCGATTCGGTCGTCTTTGGCGCCGGAACCTTGGTGCTTCACGGCCGCCGAAGCCTCGCGCTCAGTCAGGGCGTGCGCGGTTGGGGCTCCACCCGTCTGTTTCAGTCCGAAACCTGGGACCATTGGCCCGACGAAGACCGCTCTACGTGGACGGGTTCGGCCTACCTCATGGACTGGGAGCGCGACTCCACGGAACTTTGGGCCGACCAGCTGCGCACTACCGCCGACAGCCTGACGGCGCGCGGACACGCCGCGGTGCGAATGCCTTCGTGGAGCGGAAGGGCCCACGAGTGGCTTGGACACCGGCGCGACTCGCTCTACCGCCTCGAGGGCGATCCCGTCATTTGGAGCGGCTCCTACCAGATTCTCGCCCGCACCTTTTACCTGAGCCAAACGGGGCCCGGCGACAGCCTGTGGGCGGAACAGGGCGTGCACCTCGGCACTCAAGCCGACTCCAACGGACGCTGCGACCAAATGGCGGCGGACCAACTCCGCGCTCGGATTCGCGACCGACGCATGGACCTCATGGACCTCGAAACCAATGCCCAGGCGCTGTTTTATCCCGACTCCAGCATGTCGAGCACCATGAAGTCGGCCCGTATTCAGCTCACGTTTTTGCCCAATGGAGAACTCGACGAACTGCGGTTTTTTCCCAGCCCCACCGGCGGCGTGGTGCGCGCGATCGAGCCCCAGTACCTGCCGGGTTACCGAGACCGCTGGGGCGAGCGCCCCTCGAGCACAGAGGCGATGTCGGGCCTAAAGTAGTTCGGACCCTTCATCACCTTGCCGTCTTCGCGGTACAGAGGTTGGCCGTCGGGGCCCAGTTTGCTGAGGTTGCTTTGGTGGATTTCGCGGAACACGTCTTCAATGACGTGCTGCAGTCCGTGCGTGAGAATGGTTCCGCACAAGATGTACAGTTGGTCGCCCAACGCGTCGGCCACTTCAACGAGGTTGCCGGCCGTGGCCGCCTCGAGGTACTCGTCGTTTTCTTCGGCCATCAATCGGTGCCTCAGGGCCACCAGCTCGGCACTGGGCGCGGCCAAAGGCACTTCGGACTGGGGTACGCGGTACACCTCATGAAATTCAGACACGGACGCTAAGGACTCCTTCATTTCGCTGTATTTTTGAGCAAATTACGGCATGGACAACATTGGAACCGGACACTGGATTTTCGCGGGGCTTTTTGGCCTGGCCTGGTGGGCACCGACCTCGTGGGTATCCTATG
>JBEGTJ010000081.1:0-7069 GCA_041179465.1 Bacteroidota bacterium
CAAAGAGAAGGCCATTCAGCTCCTCAAGTCGCGGCTCTACGACCAAGTGATCGAAGAGCGCAACGCCAAGCGCAGCGAAATCGAGGCGGGAAAAAAGAAAATCGAGTGGGGGTCCCAGATCCGCAACTACGTGCTGCACCCCTACAAACTCGTCAAAGACGTGCGCACCGGGGTGGAGACCAGCGACCCCGATTCGGTGCTCGACGGCGAGCTCGACGCCTTCCTCAAGGCCTACTTGATGTCTGACGGCCAGGCGGCCGGAGATTTCGAGGACGACGGCCTCTAGGTTTCTCGCGTTCGCTCAATCGCGGCGTCGGGCGTCGTGCCCCTTTTGTACCTTCGACGCGATGCGTCGTTCGCTCTTAACCATGATGTTGCTGTGGCTCGGCCTGGGGTCGGCGAACGGGCAGGTACTGCCCAAACCGTCGCCCCTAATTTGGCCCAATGGCGGACAATGGCCCCGCGAAGTCCTCGCCATGGTCAACGTCGACGCGGCGCGCGTGTGGGTTATGGCTGACGGACTTCGCTTTGCCGCGCGGATTCCCGGGGAGTCCGACAGCGTGGCCGTCTGGACCGAGCGCTACGTGAACGCCCAAGGGGGGGTGCTCGAACTCCAGCCCGAGGGGCCCCCGACGACGTTTGTTTTGGGCCGTCAAGACCCGGTGACGGTGCGGGGGGGCTCGACTGCCTGGCTGCGGGGCGTGTATCCGGGAGTGGACCTGGAACTCCGCGTCGAGCACGGCCACCTCAAGACTTGGTGGCACGGGGCCGACCTGAATCCGATTGCGGTGGCCTTTGAGGGGGCCGAACCCCGGCGCGTCCGACGCGATGCCTCGGTCCTTCAGCTCGCCACGGCCGCCGGAGTGGCTGAACTCCGGGCTCCTTTGGCCTACACGGCGTCCAACCGCCCGGTAGCGCCTTCATGGCAGCCGCGCGGGCCCCACTGGACCTTGTCGGCGCCGGGGGCGGTTCGCCTCGATCCGACCTATGTGTTCAGCAGCTTCAGTGGCTCCCTCAGCGACAACTTTGGGTACACGGCGACCTACGACCTCCACGGCCGAACGTGGCTCGGCGGCGTGGCCTTTGGGGCGCAGTTCCCTACCCAAAATGGGGTGCAGCCCAACTTTGGCGGGGGCGGAGTCGACATGGTCTTTATGCTCTTTAACCCCAGCGGAACCGGAATCATCTCAGCGACCTACCTCGGCGGATCTGGGCAGGAGCAGCCGCACTCCCTAAGGGTGGCCCCCAACGGCGACCTCGTGATTAAAGGCATCACCACCTCGCTGAATTTTCCCGTCACCGCAGCCGCCTTCGATACCAGCATGGCGGTGAACACGGGCGCCGGAAGCCAAAACGGGGGCGGCGTAGTGTACCCGTCGGCCACGGATCTCGCGTTGGTCCGCGTGGATTCGACCGGTTCCGCGCTCAAGGCCTCGACGTACTACGGACGCCTTGGGTTTGACGGAATTCAGGACCAGAGCCTTCCGCACTACGGAGACCCGGCCCGAGGCGACGTCTGGGTGAGCGCCCAAGGGGTGTGGATTGCGACCGCATCGCGTTCGCGCGGACTGGGCACCTGGCCCCTGGACACCTCGCGCGGCGGGGCGGTGGACGGCCTCTTGGCGCACTTCAGCCCCAATTTGGACAGCTTGAGGTGGGCGACCTACGTGGGCGGACCCGATTTGGACGGCTTGACTTCCCTGATTCCGACGCCCACCCCGCAAGGGTTGCGCTTGGCGGTCACGGGGTGGACCCAGGGCATGGGCACTCTGGCGGGCCCAGGGGTGTTTGCCGCGCCTCTTCCCCAGAGCCAGGCCTACTACGGTTTGTTTGATTTGGCTACCGGCCAACGGCTGGCCGAGACCTACCTGCAGCCGCAGTTTTGCACGTCCTATGGGTTTTTGGCGGCGCAGAATCCGGCGGGTGCTTATGCCGCGGTGGGGGATTCGGGGGCCGTGCTGCTCTCGCTGGGGCTGGGCACGACCTGCACCGGCGGGGGCCTGTACACGGGTCCGCTTGCGCCCACTGCAGGCCTGTTTCAGAACCCGAATTCGACGCAGCTGCTCGTTTGGATTTCGCCCCAGGGAGACAGCATTTACCGCACGCAGTACGTGGGCAACGGCCAGCTCAACCGGCGCATTTCGCCCACCGCCCTGCAGGTCGACGACTGCGGTTCGGCCTACTTTTCGGGTTGGTTTGGGGGCTTGAACGGCGGACCCCTAACCGGGCTCTACACGTCGCCCAACGCACTTCAATCGACCACCGACGGCAAGGACTTTTACTTCCTGGTCCTTGACCGCAAGGGGGCGGCGGCCTATGCCTCCTACTTTGGCGGAACCGGACCGGTCGACGAGCACGTCGACGGCGGCACCTCGAGGTTTGATCCCAACGGCGTGATCCACCAGGCGATTTGCGCAGGGTGCGGCGGCAGCGACAACCTGCCGATTTTTCCGCCCAACGCCCATTCCGCCACCAACAACGCCAGCAACTGCAACATGGCCGGAGTCCAGATTGCCTTTGAGCTCACGGCGGCGGGGGCCAAGCTCGACGTGAGCGCCGACACCGTCTGCGCGGGCGACAGCCTCTATTTGACCGGGACCACCAGCCGCACCGACGTGATGAGCATCGCTTGGGGCGACGGTACCACCGACTCCATTGCGCCCGTGCCGCTTCCGGGCCACGTTTACGGCGTTCCGGGCAACTACCTCATCCAAATTGTGGCCTACGACACGCTGTGCCTGACGCAGGCGGTGGCCACCCTGAACGTTCACGTGCTGCCCGGTTCCGCGGTTCAGGCTGACGCCGTGCTCGACTACGATCCCTGCGACCCGGCCCGTGCGGTTCGCCTCGTTCCGGGGCCCAACCTCAGCGCGCAATGGCTGGTGCTGTACGGGAGTAGCGGTTCGGTGGACACCCTAGCGCCCCCCTTCCAGTGGGTTGGTGCGGCGCTCACCGATTCTTATTCGGCCTGGCTCGTGGCCTACGACGAGGTCTGCGGTCGCCGCGACAGCAGCTACCTCGAGGCGGAGTTTCGCCCTCCGCTCAGCACCCCTGGGGCCAGCGTGAACGCGCCGCCCTGCCTGAACGGCCAGTCGGTGCGCGGCCTGGGCATACCCGGCAATGCCCCGGTGTCCTACTGGCGGGTACCCGGAGGGGCCGTGATTCCGGGCTTCAACGTGCAGTGGCCTGCCGTCGGATCGGGCGCGCAAACCGCGTGGTTTGTGGTGGCCGACACCGTGTGCGGCACCTTGGATTCCGTCGCGGTGACCTACACTACGCTGGGGGCAGACCTCGACAGCCTCACGATGCCCAACGTGTTCACGCCCAACGGCGACGGGGTGAACGACCTTTTGCGGCTCCGCGCGCCCGAGGCACAGACCTTGGACCAGCTTTACCTCAAGGTGTACAACCGCTGGGGTCAGTCGGTGTACCAAACCAACGACCCCAACTTTGCGTGGGACGGCCGATACCTCGACCGGCCGCTCTCGCCCGGCGTGTACGTCTACCACCTCAGCTGGCAAAGCGCGTGCGGCTCCAGCGGAACGCAGCAGGGTACGGTCACCCTCAACCCATAAAAAAGCCACCCGACGGGGTGGCTTTCCGTTCTGGGCGTGCTGCGGCCTAGTGGCCCACCATGTCTTCGGGGCGCACCCAAGCGTCAAACTCCTCGGCGGTCACGTAGCCCAGTTTGAGCGCGGCTTCCTTGAGGGTACTTCCTTCGGCGTGAGCGGTCTTGGCGATCTTGGCGGCCTTGTCGTACCCAATGTGGGGGTTGAGTGAGGTAACCAGCATGAGGGAATTCTCTAAGTGGCGCTGGATCACGGCGTAGTTGGGTTCGATGCCCGCGGCGCACTTGTCGGTAAAGGACACGCAGGCGTCGCCGATGAGGCGGGCGCTTTGGAGCACGTTGGCCGCAATCAAGGGCTTGAACACGTTGAGCTCAAAGTGTCCGGTGGCGCCGCCGAACGAAACCGCAACGTCGTTGCCGACCACCTGCGCAGCGACCATGGTCAGGGCCTCGGGTTGGGTGGGGTTCACCTTGCCGGGCATAATGCTGGAACCGGGTTCGTTGTCGGGAATCACGATTTCACCGATTCCCGAGCGCGGACCCGACGACAGCATGCGAACGTCGTTGCCGATCTTCATCAGCGACACGGCCACGCGCTTGAGGGCGCCGCTGAGTTCCACCATGGCGTCGTGGGCGGCGAGGGCCTCGAACTTGTTGGGCGCCGTTTTAAACGGCAATCCGGTTAGCTCGGCAATGCGTGCGGCGACGGCCACGTCGTATCCTTTGGGGGTGTTGAGTCCGGTACCCACGGCCGTTCCGCCCAAGGCAAGCTCGGCCACCATGACGAGGGCGTTTTCAATGGCCCGAATGCCGTTGTCGAGCTGCTGCACGTAGCCGCTGAATTCCTGGCCCAACGTGAGCGGCGTGGCGTCCATGAAGTGGGTACGCCCCGTTTTTACCACGTGGTGAAAGGCCTTGGCCTTGGCGTCGAGGGCCGCGCGCAGGTGGCGCAAGCCCGGGAGCGTCGTCTCCACCGTGCGCTGGTAGGCCGCAATGTGCATCGCGGTCGGAAACGTGTCGTTGGACGACTGCGATTTGTTCACGTCGTCGTTGGGGTGCAGGACCTTCTGTTCGTCGAGCAGCGACCCCCCGCTGAGCACGTGCCCGCGGTAGGCGATGACTTCGTTGACGTTCATGTTGCTCTGCGTGCCCGAACCGGTCTGCCAGATGACGAGCGGAAACTCCCCGTCGTGCTGGCCCGTCAGGATTTCGTCGCAGACCTGGCCAATCAGCGCGGCCTTTTCGGCCGACAGCACGCCCAGGTCGCGGTTGGTGAGCGCGGCCGCTTTTTTCAGGTAGGCAAAGGCCCGAATGATCTCTTTGGGCATGCTGCCTTCGGGTCCAATTTTGAAGTTGGTGCGCGAACGCTCAGTTTGGGCGCCCCAGTAGGCGGTCGCGGGCACGTGGACTTCGCCCATCGTGTCGCGTTCAATGCGGGTTTGTGTGCTCATGCGGCAAAATTACGCCCGACTTGAGGCGCATAGAATTCCCTGCCGTCACCTATCTTTGCCCTGTACGAATTATTTGCACCCTTCAACGAAGCGCACCATGAAGTTCCTCGGTTTTCTCCTCGCGATTATGATCATCCTCACCGGTTTCAGCATGCTGGTGTTCCTCGCCCTGTTTGTGGGTTACTGGCTGACCCTACTCGGACTGGAGCGCGTGATGCCCGAGCGGATCTACAAGTGGCTCGAGGGCGCGAAGCGCTAAGCGGTTCTGCACTCCTACGAAAAAGGCGCCCATGGGCGCCTTTTTTGATTGGGTACCCCGCGGAACCCTACACGAAATCTTCGCCGCGACGCATCTTCACGTCGTTGACAAACTGCTTGATTTCCTGCTCTTTGCTGCGCGGACACACGAGCAACCGGTTCTCGCTAAGGATTACGATGTAGTCGTGGAGTCCGTCCACCACCGCCACCATGTCCTCGGGAATCAGGTAGGTGTTGCCGGTGGCGTCGTACGATAAAACCTGCGGACCTCCGCCGGTGTTGCCGTGGGCGTCGGCCGCGCGCTGCTCGTGCACGGCGCCCCAGCTTCCGAGGTCAGACCACCCGAATTCCGCGGGCATCACCAGGACTTGCTTGGCCTTTTCCAGAATGCCGTAGTCAATGGATTCGTTCGGGCATTCGCCGTACATCGATCCGATGAACGCGCCTTCGCTCGGGGTGCCGTAGTGGGCCCAACCCGCATTAAAGCTCGCGTACATTTCGGGCATGTGCTTTTCAAATGCACTGAGGATGGCGTTGGCGTTCCACACAAAAATGCCGGCGTTCCACAAAAATTCGCCGGTGGCAATAAACTGCTCGGCCATTTCGCGGTTGGGCTTCTCGGTAAACGTTTTAACCGGGTGCACGTCGCGGGCGTACTCCGAGGTTTCGGGGCGGAACTGGATGTAGCCGTACCCCGTTTCAGGCCGGGTAGGGTTCATTCCCAGCGTCATCAGCACGTTGTGGGCCGCGGTGGTGTTGAGGGCGGAGCGCAGCCGCGCCGTGAATTCCGCCTCGTGCGTTACCAAATGGTCGGCAGGCGTCACCACGAAGTTGGCCAGCGGATCTCTTTTTTTCAGTACGAATCCGGCATACGCCACGCAGGGTGCCGTATTGCGCCGGGCAGGCTCAGCTAAAATCCGCGGGCGGTCGAGTTCCGGGAGCTGTTCCAGGCAGGCTTCGGCGTAGTCGGCGTGGGTAACTACGTAGATGTGGTCCGCGGGAACCACGGACTTCATGCGCCGAAACGTTTGCTGCAGCAGCGTTTCGCCGGTTCCTAAAATGTCCAGAAACTGCTTGGGTTTGCGCGAAGTTGAGGTTGGCCAAAAGCGCGAACCGACTCCACCCGCCATGATCACGGCATAGTTATGTTCCATAGCCCGAGGGGTTAGGGCGCAAAGGTAGGGAAGTCCTCAAGGTCGTACCTTTGCCGCCTTGGCTGTTTTCGGTCATTTACGCCGCATTCGATGAAAAACATTGTACTTTTTGGCCCTCCGGGGGCGGGCAAGGGCACGCAAAGCGCGCTGCTCGTCGACGAATTTGCGTTAGTTCACCTTTCGACGGGCGACATTTTTCGCCGCAACATCCGGGAGGCCACCGAGTTAGGCCGCTGGGCCAAATCCTTCATGGACCAAGGTCAGCTGGTGCCCGACGACGTCACCATTGCGATGCTGCAGGACGAGTGGTCCAAGCATCCGGGTGCCGCGGGCTTCATCTTTGACGGATTTCCGCGCACTTCGGCCCAGGCGGAGGCCCTCGACGAAATGCTCGAGAACGCCGGCTCAAGCGTAACCGCCATGATCGGACTCGAAGTCGACGACGAAGAACTGGTCAAGCGCCTCCTCGAGCGGGGCGCCACTTCGGGCCGCGCCGACGACGCCAACGAAGAAGTCATCCGCCAACGCCTCGAAGTCTACAACCGCGAGACCGCTCCGGTGCAGTCCTACTACGAGGCCCAAGGCAAGTACCGCGCGCTCAACGGCGTCGGAAGCATTGCGGCCATCACGGCGCAGCT
>JBEGTJ010000082.1:0-6880 GCA_041179465.1 Bacteroidota bacterium
CTATGGGGCGCCTGTTCTCCAAGAAGTTGATCATTTACGCCTACCCGTTCCGGGGCGAATCGAGCATTACGACCACCGACGACATCGTGGTCAACGACCTGTTCCGCAACATTTACGACTACCTCAAGCAGGCACGCCGCGTGCGCGACATCAACGATTTCGACCCCGAAATTTTGAGCATTTGGAGCCGGGAAGTGCTCCGCAAGATTCGCAACGGCGAAGAGGGATGGGAAAGTTGCCTCCCCACCTACGTCGACACCATCATCAAAGAAAAAGGCCTGTTTGGGTACCCCAAGTCAGCCAAGTCGCTTCAGGACTGAGCTTGACTTAAGGCAGACTTGTAGCGGTCCAGGCAGCGCTGCCGCGCAAAGGCGTGGTCCACAATGGGCTTAGGGTAGCTCGCGGTTCCGAATTCGGGAACCCAACGCTTGACGTACGCGTACTGCGGATCGAACGTGCTCAGCTGGCTGGCCGGGTTGAAAATTCGGAAGTACGGGGCCGCGTCGTTCCCTGAGCCGCTCGCCCACTGCCATCCGCCCACGTTGCTCGCCTGATCGTAGTCCAGGAGTTTCTGGGCAAAGTAGGCTTCGCCCAAGCGCCAGTCGAGCAGCAAGTGCTTCGTGAAAAAACTGGCCACGACCATGCGCACTCGGTTGTGCATAAAGCCCGTGGCGTTGAGCTGGCGCATGCCGGCGTCCACCAGCGGGTAGCCCGTGGTGCCTTCGCACCAGCGCTTAAAGTGCTCTTCGTGGTGCTCCCATTGAATCAGGTCGTAGGCGGGCTTGATGGCCTTGTGCGGACTCTCGGGCGCGTGGAACAGCACCATTTGGTAAAAGTCCCTCCAAATCAACTCGTTGACAAACGTATCGCTCAGGGACTGCGTGGCTTTGAGGAGCATTCGCACGCTCAGGGTGCCAAAGCGCAGGTGCAGCCCAAGGCGGGTAGTTCCCTGTTCGAGCGACGGGGTATTGCGGTTTTGGGCGTACTGCCGAATTTGGTTTTCGGTCCACGTACAGGGCGGAAGGTGCACAGCCGACGGTCCGAAGTTCATGTCCTCCAGCGGAATGAGCTGCGAGGCTGCCGCATGCAGTCCGCCTTCGGCCCACCTCGACGAGTAGTGCGGAATTCCCTCCTGAGCGAGGCGCTCGCGCCAGCGGCGGCTGTAGGGCGTGAACACCGAATACGGCGTACCGTCGCCCTTGACCACCTCGTTTTTATCGAAAATCACGTGGTCTTTAGTGCCCTTGAACCACCGGCCGTGCTCGCGGTACAGGGCTTCAATGCGCTGGTCGCGTTCGCGGGCATAGGGTTCGTAGTCGCGGTTGGCCACTACCCCCTGGATCTCGGGATGTGCGCTCATCCAATGTGCGTGCGCTTCTTCGGGCGTACCGTAGTAGGTCCAAAGTCCCCCACCCCGCTCCCGAAAGGCTTTATCGAGTTCGGTCAGGGTTTGGTGGATGAAGCTGACGCGGGCGTCTGAACGGTCTTCAAGGCGGTCGAGAATGTTCCGATCAAAAACAAAAACGGGCTGCACCGGCAGGCCGAGGTCAAAGGCCTTGGCCAAGCCCGCATTGTCTTCGAGGCGAAGGTCGCGGCGAAACCAAAAAAGAACCATGCTACGCGCGAATCGCCTGCAGGAATTCTGCGCGAACCGACGGCTCCTGGAAGGCGCCGCCAAAGTGGCTCGTAGCCGTGGAGCTGTGGCTGTCTTCAACGCCGCGCATTTTCACGCACAAGTGTTCGGCGTCGATGTACACCGCCACGTCTTCGGTGCGGAGGACTTTTTTGAGTTCGGCCGCAATCTGTTCCGTGAGGCGCTCTTGTACCTGAGGGCGCTTGGCGAAGTAGCGCACGATTCGGTTGAGCTTAGATAAGCCCACAACTTCGCCCGACGAAAAGTAGGCCACGTGGCACACACCCAAAATCGGCACAAAGTGGTGCTCGCAGGTGGAATGAAGCGTGATGTTGCGCTCCAAAATCATTTCGTGGTAGTGGTAGCGGTTTTCAAAGAGCGTAACCTCGGGCTTGTTCAGCGGGTTGAGGCCGGCAAACTGCTCCAGCACATACATTTTGGCGACGCGGCGGGGCGTATCCTTGAGCGAATCGTCGCTGCGGTCCAGACCCAGAATGTCCATGATTTCGCCAAATTTTTGGGCAATGCGCTCAATCTTCTCGGCGTCGGGCTGCAGCAACTGCTCTTCGATCGTGGGCGTAGCCAAATGCCGGCCGTTGGCGGGCTTGAGGCCGTTTGCGATGGGGGTACCTTGAAAGGTCTTGTTATGCGCCATGGTATTCAACAAAGTTTCGGGGGGTTTCGTAAAGGGTAACGTGCAGGTCCAAAGACTCCGCCAGGTGCGGCCGAAGCCATCGCCATATTACCACGGCAATGTGTTCTGCCGACGGAATTAAGGTGGCGAACTCGGGTACCTCCTCGTTCAGGTTGCGGTGGTCGAGCTTGGCTTCGACTTCGCGCTTGATCAGGTCCGAAAGCACGCCCAGGTCAATGACGTAGCCCGTGACGGGATCGATGGGACCCGTCAAGCGCACGATGAGCTCGTAGTTGTGCCCATGGTAGCGCGGATTTGAGCAAGGCCCAAACTGCGCCCAATTCTGCTCGTCGGTCCACGACGGCACGTAAAGCCGATGGGCCGCGTTAAAATGGGCGTGGCGGCTCACCGAGGCGCGAAGGGGCGTTGGGTTCATGACGGAAAGTGGCTTTGGTATTCGCGGTAGATGATCTGGAACCACGCGGTAAACTGCTCGGGATGGGCTTCCATTTCGCGGGCGAGTTCATCCATGGCGATCCACCGAACGTCGGCAACTTCCTCGGTATTGAGTTCCACGCTTCCCGCGAACCGTCCCATGATTACATGGTCCAACTCGTGCTCAATCAGTCCGTTGTCAAATTCGGCTCGGTAGACAAAGTGAAAGGCCTCGCGGAGGTCCGTCACGCTGGATTCGCTGATTCCGAGCTCTTCCCCAAGGCGCCGCAGCGCGGCTTGGCGGTTGGACTCGCCTTCGCGCTGGTGGCTGCAGCAGGAGTTGGTCCAGAGCAGCGGAGAATGGTACTTGGAGGCTGCGCGCTGCTGAAGCAAGGTTTCGCCCTGGTCGTTGAACAAAAAGACGGAAAAGGCACGGTGAAGGAGTCCGCGCTCGTGGGCCGCTAACTTCTCCATCCGTCCAATCGGCTCATCGGCCGTGTTGACGAGGATAACTGTTTCCATTTAAAGTAAATTCAGCGCATGGCGCAGGAATGAGCTTGCAAAGAGACGGTATTTTTTTCGGTTGCTGATGCGAATCCGCGCCGAAAACACTTCTGACGAAGGGGTGCGCATGATTTTTTGAAACAGCGCGTAGTAGTACATGTAGGCGATGTAAACTCCGAAGCGCGAACCTTTGGGAAGCTTGAGGATCCCCTCGTATCCTTTGCGGAAGTCGCGTTCAATGTCGCGCTCGATCGCCATTTTGGCGTCGTCGTCAAAGGTCGTCAGGTCCACGTTGGGGAAGTAGGTGCGCCCCAAGGTCGAAAAGTCGGCCGCTACGTCGCGCAAGAAGTTGATTTTCTGGAACGCGGAACCCAGCTTCATCGCGTAGGGCGTGAGTGCCTCGTAGGAGGTTTGGTCGCCGTTGACGAAGACCTTGAGGCACATCAGTCCGACGACTTCAGCGCTGCCGAGGATGTACTGCTCGTAGGCCGACTGGTCGTAGGTACGGTCTTCGAGGTCCATTTCCATGGAGCGCAAAAACGTGTTGATGAGGCCACGGTCGATCTGGTAGGCGTTGACCACGTACTGAAACGCGTGCAGCACGGGGTTCGTCGAGATGCCCTCGTCGAGTGCCCGGTCGGTGTCCGCCCAGAACCGTTCGAGCAGTTCGCGCTGGTTGTGGCCGTGAAAGGTGTCGACGATTTCGTCGGCGACCCGCACAAAGCCGTAGATCGCATAGATCGGGTCGCGCAGCGGTTTGGATAGCCCTAGGATCCCCAACGAAAACGAAGTAGAATAGGCTTTGGTGATGTCTTTGCTCGTTCGGAGCGACGTTTGCGTGTAGAGGTCCATCATGCGGCGGGGTGTTCTTTGGAAATTTCACGGGCGACTACCTCACCTGAAATAATGCAGGGCGGCACTCCGGGTCCCGGCACCGTAAGCTGGCCGGCGTAGTACAAATTGTTCAGGGTTCCTTTGAGGCTGGGCTTCAAAATGGCCGTCTGGTCAAGGGTGTTGGCCAAGCCGTAGGCGTTGCCGCGGTGGGCGTGGTAGTCCTTCACAAAGTCGCGGTAGGCAAAGGTTCGCTTCACCACAATGTGCTCGCGAATGTCTACGCCGATTTGCGCCTTCATGCGTTCCGCCACCATGTCGAGGTAGCGCTCGCGGGTGGCGTCGTCGTCTTCGAGGCCGGTTGCCATCGGAATGAGGATCACCAAGGCGTCTTTTCCTTCAGGGGCCGCCGTGGCGTCGGTTGCCGAGGCGATGCTCAGGTAGAACAGCGGCTTTTCGGGCCAGCGCGGACGCGTGTAAATGGCGTCGGCATGGGTGTCAAAGTCCGCGTCAAAAAACAACGTATGGTGCTCCAGATGCGGCAGCTTGGCGTCGAGGCCCAGGTAGTACATGAAGGCCGAAGGCGCCATTTTGCGCTTAGCCCAATAGGAACTGGAATACCGGCGGAACTCGGGTTTCAGCAGCTTTTGTTCTACGTGGGCGTAGTCGGCAGAGGCCACCACAACGTCCGCCTCGTAGCAGGTATCGCCTACATACACCCCGGAGATGCTCTTGCCTTGGTAGCGGAACCCGGTCACCTCTTGGTTGAACGAAAAGCGCACACCTTGCTCCTGGGCCAGGCGGTAAAATCCCTGAACGACCGAGTACATGCCTCCGATGGGGTACCACGTGCCTTGGGCAAAGTCCGAGTAGTTCATCAAGCTGTAGAGGGCCGGCGTGTTGCTCGGGGTAGCCCCCAAAAAGAGCACCGGAAACTCAAGGAGCTGGCGAAGTTTGGGGTGGCTGACCACCTTGGCGATGCTGCTGCGAATGCTGCGAAGCAGGTCCATGCGCAGCAGACCGGTGAGGATGCGCACGTCGGCGAACTCGAGAACGCTCCGCGACGGCTTGCGCACCAAATCGTCAATGCCGACGCGGTACTTGTATTCGGCGTCCTTCAAAAACACCCGAAGCCGTGCGGCGGATCCGGGCTCGAGGCGGTCAAAAAGGGCCTCAATTTCGCTCATGGACGCGGGAATCGGCATGGGGCCGTCTTCGAAGTAGATGCTGTAGGACGGATCCAAACGGCGCAGCTCGTAGTAGTCGCTGGATTTTTTTCCGAAGTGGCCAAAGAAGGTTTCGAAGACGTCGGGCATCCAATAAAAGGAAGGACCCAAGTCAAACGTGTATCCCTCGCTGCTCCATTGGCGTCCCCGACCGCCGGGTCCGTCGTGCATCTCGAGGACGTGCACGTCGTAGCCCGCTTGGGCGAGGTAGGCCGCACTGGACATTCCGGCAAAACCGGAGCCAATGACAAGGGCTCGTTTCTTCATTATTCCGTGTCGCGGATTCCGCGCAGTTGGTCCATCATTTTGCGTCGCGCCAAGAAGATACGGCTTTTCACCGTGCCCAGGGGAATGCCCATTTGGTCGGCGATTTCCTCGTACTTATACCCGTTGAAGTACATCATGAAGGCATCCAGGTAGGTGCGTTCCACATTTTCGATGCGGTCAATGATGTTGGACAGTTCGTAGGGGCTGTCGGCCTCATCGGAACGGTTGGCCATCATTCCGCCCAAGACGTACTGGTTTTCGCTGTCGTCAACGTAGGTGTTCTGATTCTTCTTCTTGCGGTAGTTGTTGATGAACGTATTCTTGAGAATGGTGTAGAGCCACCCGCGAAGGTTGGTACCCTCTTGGTACTTCGACTGGTTCTTGATGGCCTTGTAAAAGGTCTCTTGAACGAGGTCTTCGGCATCCTCAGCGTGGCGGGTCAGTTTGAACGCGAGTCCGCGCAAAAAGTGCTCGTGCTGGTAGATTTCGGGGCCAAACGCTTCGGGTTGCATCTTTGTTTTGTTTAACAATTCTTTGACGAAGTTAAACAAGAAATGTGCCGGCGCGACGGTTTTGTTTAAGTTTTTCTTGTAAAACTTAAACTAAATT
Organism: Bacteroidota bacterium; assembly: GCA_041179465.1. Taxonomy (GTDB): domain Bacteria; phylum Bacteroidota; class Bacteroidia; order Flavobacteriales; family Schleiferiaceae; genus TMED14. The sequence continues at coordinate 6,140 of JBEGTJ010000082.1, forward strand.
TTTAAAACCTTGATTTTCAATGCACTAGCTGATTGCCGTTCAGCTCTTTGCCGAGCAACGCCAAACTGGGGAATACCCGAGTGAGGGGATCGGTACAGTCCCAATCGGCCGGAGCCAAGCCCGTAACCCAAAGGGGTACGTCGCCAAAGATACCCCTCGCCTCTTGGGCGTAGCCCTCGATTTGGTCGCGCAGCGGCTGGGTGGTCCACACGCTCACAACGAGCTTAAACGAGTTGCCCGGCTTGAAAATCGGAGTCAAGTGCTCGAGCGGCAGGGACTGCCCGAGGTAGATAACGGCCTCACCGCGCGACTTCAGCAAGAAATGCAGGTAGAGCAGCCCGAGCTCGTGCAGCTCATCTTGGGGCAAGTAGAGTAAGATGGCGGGCTTCTTAGCGGTCATGCGCTGGTCCGTCAGACGATCAAGCGCCGCATACATCTTTTGCTTAATGAGGTTGCTCGCGAAGTGCTCGTGGGCGACGCCAATCGCGTCGGTCTGCCACATGTACCCAATTTGGTGAATGAATCCGCCCACCAACTGGGTAAAGGTCACCTCTTCGCCGCTTTCGCGAATGCTTGCGTCGAGAATTTGCGAAAACGTTTGCTCGTCGAGGTCAATGCACGCTTGAATCATGCGCGTGACTTGGGCGGACTGGCTGCCGCGCTCCAGGGCCTCTTCCAGTACCTTTTGGTTGAGCTGGTCTCGGGACAAGTCGGCAATTTTGCTGATGCGCCACCCCTTTT
>JBEGTJ010000083.1:0-6640 GCA_041179465.1 Bacteroidota bacterium
GTTCAACCTCGAGATTTTTGAAGGAACCTTCTCCGTGGACGTTCCGGAGTTGGTAAAAAGCACCACTACCTCCTTGGACCTCGGCGCCACCTACGACCTAAGTGAAAAATGGCGCTTCGCCGGCAGCGTTCAGGGCCTCGGACTCGGAACTTCCTTGATGTCTGACACCGCCGCCCAATTCAACGGACGCATTCCGTTCTCCGGATTCTCGTTCAACTCCGCCACCGACACGGCGCTGAATCCGACGGCATACTTTGATACGCTTCTGGTTCAAATACAGCAACTTGGCCAAACCTCGTCGGGCGATTCGCAGCGCTTTGCGCCCCTTCAGCGCGTCGACCTGGCCGCCTACTGGCGCAGCCCCAAAAAGCACCACCAGCTCGGCCTGCACTACCTGGTCCGCAGCCGGCCGGCCCTGAACTACCACGCCCTGGCGGCCGAGTACCACGGCTTTTACGGCCGCCGCTGGCAGCTCAGCACCAGCTACACCCAGCCCTTGGGCGGAAGCGTCGCCATGCGCCCCAGCGTGAGCGTGCAAACCACCGTGCGCCTGGCCGCCGGCCTGGCCCTGAACCTCGGAACGAGCTCGGCCAACATGCTTCCGCAGCCCGTGACGACCGCCAACGGCAACCTCAGCGTCGGACTCCCCGCCAACATGGACCGCTTCAACGTGAACGTGGGCCTGCACTGGATGCTCTACGAGAAGTCGTACCGCGACCAAGCCAAAGCGCGACGGGCGGCGAAGAAGGCCAAAAGAGAGGCCAAAAAGCAAGCAGCTAGTAACTAGTTACTCGTTCGCGGCGGAGCCGCGGAACAAGAAGCCAGAAGCAAGAAACCGCTGAAGATCACCCGCAAAAAAGCCATCGAACTCCGATAAGATTGGGCAGGTATCGCACGTTTTCGGTCAATGAATAATTGCCTTAAAATGGCCTTTAAAACTGCTCCCTCCATCGCGTACATTTGCGACTTCGCATGAATGCCTATCCGAATAGTGCGCCAAAGCGCCTTCTAGATATTGTTATTAGCCTAATCGCCCTGCCTTTTGCAGCGGTTGCGATTGTACTGGGCGCCTTGGCCATCTTTTTGACGACGGGCTCGAGCATCTTTTACACCCAAAAGCGCGTAGGCAAAATGGGCAGGGAATTCACCCTGTACAAGCTTCGCACCCTGCGCTCGACGGCCAACGACGACTTGAGCGGAATGCGCCCGAACGATCCCGACATCTTGTGGGTGGGTTCCTTTCTGCGCATCTGGCGCATCGACGAGCTTCCCCAAATTTGGAACATCCTCAAAGGCGAAATGAGCTGGGTGGGTCCGCGCCCCGAGCGTCCGCACATCGTGGAGCGCTGCATGACCGAAATCCCCAACTACGCGCGCCGCCACGACGTCATGCCGGGCATCACGGGCTGGGCCCAAATTCACCACCCCGATGCCACGCCCAACGACAATGCCAAGAAGTTGGACTACGATCTTGAGTACATCCAGATGGCTGGATTGAAAAAAGACGTGCTCATCCTATGGAAAACCCTCGTCGCGATCGGCTAACGCGGCGCTACGTCGGGCTGTTTTCGGTGTATGCGGGCGATTCAGCCCCCGCGCTCTACCAAAGTTTATGGACCATGCTGCGCCACCAGGCTCGGCCGCTCGACGCGGCTTATGGCGTCATTGAGGGCGAAATCAACCCGGAGCTCGAATCGGTCGTAACCGCCTTTCCTGAGGTCGAATGGCGGCGCATCCCCAAGGTCCACAATAAGCTGAACTTCGGCCTTCCCACGGCGCTGAACCACGGCCTGAGCTTGGCCCAGTCGGGCGACGTCTTGCTGAAAATCGACACCGACGACCTGTACCCGCCCAGTCGGGTAGCCTTGACGGTCGACGCCTTTGAGGCCGACCCTGAATTGCGGCTCTTTGGCGGACAAATCGACGAATGGACAGCTGACTACGCCTCATTTGTCGGGGCGCGGACGGTGCCCCTCGAACACGCCGACATTTGGCGCTACGGCAAGCGCCGCAACCCGTTTAACGGACCCACCGTGGCCTTTTGTGCCGAAGCGGCCCAGGCCCTTGGGGGCTTTGCCCACGTGGGGGCCAACGAAGACTACGTGCTCTGGGCCCAACTGCTTCAGGCCGGGGCCAAGGCCCAAAACAGCCCTGAAGTGCTCACCTACATGCGCGGAGGCGACGAGCTCGTGCGCCGCCGCAGCACGGCCCGCACCCGCAAGGGCGAACTCGAGGCCCTCAGGGCCATTCGCGCCTCGGGCTACTTCACCTGGCCGACCTACCTGGCGCACCTGCTGGGCAAGCAGTTGGTGCGCCGACTGCCCCTCAAATTAAATCTTTACCTTTACCGTCGCCTCAGGCAAGGCGGCCAGCGCCCGGTTCCCCAGGTGGTGGCCCGCGCCGCCCAGGCCCTATCAGAATGGCACCCATGAAAACCCTACGCCTCGCACTTGCCGCAGCCCTGCTTGCGGTTTCGGCTACCGCCGGCTACGCCCAAAACGTCTTTGCTCGCAAGAGCCTGACCTCGGTCAGCGTGGACCAGCTCGGCGAAGACGAAATCCTCTTGTTCAAGCAGAGCTTCGAGAACAAAAACATGAGCCCTTCTGAGGCCCTCAACCAGCTCAAGTCCAAGGGCATGAAGGAAGAAGAGCTCCGCAAGCTCAAAAACCGACTCAACGCCTCTGAGGTCGACGACCCCAAAGACAAGCTGCAGATGCTCAGCCTCAAACTGCTGCAAATGCAGGACTCCTTGGCACGGGCCAAGCGCAGCAGCGCCGAACTCAGCGCGCTCGAGCGCCTCTACTTCTTGGACTCCAACGTGTTTGGCGCCGAGCTCTTTCGCAACGAGCGCATGGACTTTGCGCCCAACGTCAGCATCGCGACGCCGCCGAGCTACCGCATCGGCCCGGGCGACTACCTCGACGTCACCGTCTACGGCTACCAGGAATTCAACCGCACCCTGCTCGTCGAGCCCTCGGGTTCCATCAACGTGCCCTACGTGGGCGTCATCAACCTCAGCGGGTTGACGATGAAGGAGGCGCGCGCCAAACTGTACCAAGTCTTCAGCAACAACGGCTACCATACCCTCAAAAACAACACGTCGGAACTCGCCGTCAACCTCAAAGAAGTGCGCGGCATCGACGTCACGGTCGTTGGGGCCAAAGTGCCGGGGCGCTACACCGTGCCCGGGGTGGCCTCGCCCTACCACGTGCTGCACCTTGCGGGCGGTCCGGCGGCCAAAGGCAGCTACCGCAGCATTCAGCTCTTGCGCAACGGCAAGGTGGTATCGACCATTGACCTCTACGAACTGCTGGTTTCGGGCCAAAAGCACGACGACATTCGCCTCGAAGACGGGGACGTCATCTTCATCCCGACCTATGCGGCGCGCGTGAACCTCGGCGGCGAATTCAAGCGCGTCTACGCCTACGAAGTCCTGCCGGGCGAGTCGCTCGACAAGGTGCTCGAGTGGTCGGGCGGCTTCACCGAGCAGGCCTACCGCGAGAAGGTTTACGTCGAGCGCGTGGGGGCCCATGGGTTTTATGCCGAGGTCGTTTCGGCCAAGCAGTTCTCGCAATTCGCCCTTCAGGGCGGAGACTTCATTGTCGCCGACACCCTGCGCGACCTCGTGCGCAACCGCGTGGCGGTTGCCGGCGGGGTGCAGTTCCCGGGCTACTACGCCACGTCCAACGGACTCAGCGCCCAGGCCTTGGTGGACCTGGCGGGCGGCCTTCGCGAGGGCGGACGCCTCGACTACGTCGTGCTCAGCCAGCGCAGCATCGACGGCAAGCGGTCCTACCGCAGCGTGAACGGAGCCGACTTGCGCAACCTAAGCCTCGTCGAGGGCGACTCGCTCCTCGTGCCCATGGACCAAATGTTCCGCACCGAGTTTGAGGTGTCGGTGCGCGGCGAAGTGCAGCAGCCCGGCTCGATTCCCTTTGGTCCCGGCATCACCCTCTACGACGCCTTGATTATGGCGGGCGGATTCTCAGACGACGCCGACACCGCCGCCTTTGAGGTCGCCCGACTCCGCAGCGGAGACGGGACCTTTCGGCGCGCCGAGGTGCTGCGCGTGGCCATGGCCGACGCCAAGCGCTTTGCGCTTGCGCCGGGAGACGCCGTGAGCGTTCGCTACAGCCGCCTGCGCAGCAAGGCACCCAGTGTGGTGCTCCATGGCGAGTTTGAATCTCCGGGTGCCTACGGACTCAAGGCCCCCTACGAACCGCTTCGTGAAGTGCTCGAGCGCTCGGGCGGCCTCACACCCTACGCCGACCTGTACGGTTCCTACCTCATCCGCCAAACCCTGCTGTCCCCGGGCGACACCGCCCGCGAAGGAGTCAACTTCGAGGTCATTAAGGGCAACGCCTACCTGCTCGACACCATCGCCTTGAGCCGGGCTTCGCTCGCGGGACGCCGCAGTTTTACCCTGCAAGACGGTGACGAACTCTTCGTCATGAGCCGGCAGACCACCGTGCGCCTCGAGGGTGCGGTATTCCAGCCCTCTACCGTGGCCCACAACGGCACTTGGAGCTTTGGTCGCTACCTCAGCTTGGCGGGGGGCGCATCTGAAATGGGCAACGCCCGCAAGGCCTACGTCATCTACCCCAACGGAGCCGCCGAGCGCAGCCGCAACTACGTCTTCTGGGTCAAGCGCCCCAAAGTGGTTCCCGGCGCCACGGTGGTGGTGCCTGAAAAGCCCCTCAAGACCGGCAAAACGAGCCCCGCGGAACTCGCGGCCATTGGCGGAGTCCTGGCCTCCATGACCACCTTGATTGTGACCCTAACCACCTTACTTCAGTAGCATGGCCAACTTAACCGACGTCGTGGCCGGTCGGGCCACCTTGGGCGACTGGATGCGCAACCTGCTTCAGCTCGGCGGAATCCTGCGCCGCCGCTGGAAGGGCCTGTTCCTCATGGCCCTCGTGGGCGCGGCCTTAGGGCTGGTGTACGGACTGGCCAACCCCCGCAAGTTCCAGGCTGAAATGATCATCGCCGTCGAGGACGACGACAGCAACGGATGGCAAAACCTCCTCCAGCAGTTCGGCATCGACGTGGGCGGCAACAACCCCGGCGGAATCTTCAAGGGCGACGCCCTCATACGCCTGTTCACCACCCGCAACATGGTCGAGCGCACCCTGCTTCAAGAAGTTGAATTTGGCGACGGCACCCAGAGCCTGCTCGCTAACCGGCTTTGGCCCCAAACCAAGATGGCCAAGGCCGAGGTGTTCAAGGACCTGAGCTTTCCGGCGGACCGCGAGGCCTTCACGCCCCTGCACGACTCGGCCATGATGCTGCTGTACCGCTACACGGCCGAAGAAGTAATCAACGCCGACAAGCCCGAGCGCAAACTCAGCCTGATCATGCTGCGCGCCACGCACACCGACAAGTACTTTGCCCACGCCTACGTAACCACCGCCATCGACCAGACGGCGAACTACTACGTAGAACTCCTGACCAGCAAGGCCAAGTCCAACCTGCGCGTGCTTCGCCGCGAGGCCGACAGCGTGCAGATGCTCATGCAGAAGAACCTGATCAGCAGCGCCAACAGCAGCGACCTTAACATCAACCCCAACCGCGCCGCCCTGCGGGTCGACCAAAACCGCGCCCTCGTGGAGCTCCAGGTCAGCGTGACCCTGTACGGCGAGATTATTAAAAACCTCAAACTGGCCGAGATAGGCATGCGCAAGCAGACGCCCATCATCCAAATCGTGGACTACCCGCAGTTTCCCCTCAACCGGGTCGGAATGCCGGCGTGGCAGTGGGCCGCCATCGGAGCCTTTATCGCCGCCGGCGTCTTTTTGGTGATCGCCTCGCTCATACCCGAGTCGCCGAACGCCTGAGCCATGGCCAGCCTGCTGCTTGCCTACGGCCACAGCGCCGACCAAGACGGCCGCTGGATGCGCTTCACCCAGCAACTCGGCCGGTGGGGCCAGCCCAAGCTCGCGGTCGACAACCGCCCCGAGACCGTTTTTGCTGAGGTACAAGGCAGCAATGCTCAGTTTGAATTCAGCGGCTACCTCGAGGGCCTCGACGCCCTGGTTGCCAAGCACGGCCCGCAGGCCCGCATCCTGGTCTTCAACGACAGCTTGTTTAGCCACCACAGCGCGCGCCGCTGGGCGGAATTCCTCAAAAACTACGAACCCCGTCGGGGCCCCGGCGTCTACGGCGACTCCCGCCTCGAACCCGTGCACGTCGACGGCCGACCCCTGCGCCACCTGGCGTCGTGGATGTTCTTGCTCGAAGGCAGTGCGGGCCAAGAGGCCTTTCGCGCAGCCTTGCATCACGCCCTCAAGCACTTCGACGAAGCGCCAGAATGGCCTGGATACCGCGAGTTTCTGGCCCATTACTACGCGCCCTCGCGCCGCTGGGGCGGCTACACCCAAGCCCTGAGCCCCGAAGACCTCGAGCGCAAAATGCGCTGCTCGTGGGCCGAGCACCGGCTCTCGCTGCACCTGCAGGAGCAGGGCTGCATGTTCCCCTTCGGCGGAGTCCACTACCGCGCCCTGCACGCCATGGACCGCGCCCTTAGCGCCCTTAAACGCCTGAAAAACAAATGATTCAGGCCGTACTGCAGCACCTCATTTACACGCCCAGCATCAACATTCCGCTGGGGCTGAGCGACATCGAGACCTTTCCGTGGGCG
>JBEGTJ010000084.1:0-6504 GCA_041179465.1 Bacteroidota bacterium
GGTGTTTGCCCCCCATGAATCGGGCAAGGTGGCCAATCGGTTTTACTGGGTTGAGCCCGACGGAACCACCACCACGGCCGACAAGCGCCACCTCTTTGCGGTAGCGGGCGAGCACCGCGATTTTGAACGCGGAACCGACGCCGTCGTGGTGCTTTGGCGCGGATGGCGCTTGCGCTTGGCGGTGTGCTTCGACCTGCGCTTTCCGGTTTGGTTGCGCAACACGCTGGACGCCGACGGAACCCCAGCCTACGACGGCTTACTCGTGGTCGCCAACTGGCCCGAGGCCCGCGAAACCGCCTGGACCACGCTGCTGGCCGCCCGCGCCATGGAAAACCAGTGCTACGTCGCCGGCGTCAACCGGGTGGGTACCGACGGATTTGGGGTGGACCACAGCGGGGCGAGCCGCATGGTCGGTCCTTGGGGCGACGTTTTGGCCGATTCAGCGCCCCATCAGTCCGCGCTGCTCAGGGCCGAATGGGACCCGATTCACTTGGCCGCGGTGCGGAAGCGCTTTCCGTTCCTGGCGGACCAGGATCCGTTTGCCCTAAAGGGATTGCCCCCGGAAGCCACTGGCGCGTAACGGTCCAGCCCACCGTGACTTCGATCGCTTCGCGGTCCAAAACCGGAAGTTCCGCCTCGGTTCGCGTCCACCAGTTGGGGGCGTCGAGCGTTCCATTGCCGTTGAGGTCCGCAAAGCTCTGCAGGCGGTAGGAACCGGGCTTCAAGCCCTCGAGGGTCCAGGTTTGGGCGCCGGTGCCTTGCCACACCACGACGCCGTCGCGCCGAAGCTGGTGCACCCAGGTTCGCTGGTCCTGCACCGGCGCGATGCTGAGCTGAAGGACTCCTGCCGAATCGGCCGGCAATCGACGTAGCGTCGCGAGGCTGTCGCGCTTAGCCGCCGGATCTGCGAGCCAGAGCACCGCACTGTCGCCCGGGGCGGCCGGCGAAGGCAGCCAGGCCACCGGGGATTGCTCGCCGGTTCCAAGCTGAAGGTTGCCGTCGGGATCTGGGAACGCAAAAATTCGGTAGCGGCCTTCGGCCAAATAGGGCAGGGTAAAGTGGCCGTCTTTGCCGCTTCGGGTTCCGTACAGCGGGGCGCGGTACATCGCGGAATCGGGTGCGTCAGCCCCGTGCAGCACCACGGCGTGGTTGTCCCAAGCCGCCCCCGTCAACGGATTCAGGACGGCGCCCTGAATCTGCCCGGAGTCAATCGCTTCACCCGTGGCAAACACCCAAAACGGTTCGCTCATGGGATTGCCCTCGTGCAGGTCCTTCACGGCGCTGCCGAACTGCACGACGTAGGTGCGGTCGGGCGCCAACGCGCCGTCCCACTGCACGCGCAAGGACTTGCCTCTGAGGGTGAACCGAGGCTCTGAAGGCAGGGGAGGCGAAAAGCGCAGGTTGCTTCCCGGATTGTTCAGCACCACGAACTCGTCGAATTCCCATTCGAGGGAACTCGTTTGGACCGAAGTGGCCCCCAGCGGAACGCTCGAGGTGCGCACCGTCGGGCCTTGCTGGTCGCGCGGACCCCCGTCGGGCGGAGCGGGCAGCGCGCAACCCACGGCCAGTATGGGCGCGTAAAGGAGCCTAATTATTGAACGACAGGGTGCACGCATAAAAAGTTTTTGTCCCGATATTTACCAAATCTATACTCCTTTATTCCCGGATTATGTACAAACCTACTCTATTCGCGACGCTCCTGGGCGTTTTTTCCTTCGGCCTCATTTCTTCGGCCTCAGCCCAAACCTACTGCACCGCGGTAGGTCCCTCGTCGCTTTTTGACACCGAAATCCGCGACGTCTTCCTGCAGGGGGACAACTACGGCATCAGCAACCCCACGACCTGTCCGGCAGTAGCGGGACTCCGCGACTACACCCAAATTGACTCAGCCGACTTGAGCCAGGGCACCTCCTACACGCTTGAAGCCTTGATGGGTACCTGCCTGGGCAACTACAACTCCTTTGCCAAGGCTTGGATCGACTGGAACATCGACGGCGACTTCACCGACGCCGGCGAGGAGCTCGGAACCTGGGGCTCGGCCATGACTGCCCCGCTGGCCTCAACGCAGCGCAATGCGACCTTCAGCTTCACCGTTCCGACGGGCGCTACCTTGGGCCGCAGCCGCCTTCGGGTCATGCTGCGCGAAAGCGGATCCGCTACCACTACCACTCCGTGTGCGGCCTTCACCTACGGTTCGGTTCACGACTACACCGTACGCATTACCAACACCCCGCCGGCCTGCCCCATCCCGGGCACCTTGAGCGTTTCGGGCGTGGCTTCGACGCAAGCGACCGTGAACTGGGCCTCGCTTGGAACCAATTTTGACGTTCAGTACGGCGCTTCGGGCTTTACCCTGGGATCAGGCACCACCGTCACGAGTACGGCCACGAGCAAGCAGCTTAGCGGACTCACTCCCAACACCGCCTACGACGTCTACGTTCGCCGCAACTGCGGCGCCGCAGGCACCTCGGGCTGGGCCGGACCCATTGCCTTCAGCACCACGTGCGCGACCCTCGCGCTCCCGACGACCGAAACGTTTGCCACCTTCCCGCCGAACTGCTGGACCCACAATACCGGAACGGCCAACTGGCTCGGCTACACCACCGGCGGCGTGACCTATGCCGAGGCCGACTTCTGGTCCAAAAACCAGTACTCCTACATTTTGCAGTCCGCGCCGATTGCCGTTACCACGGCCGCTCGCGCCGTAATCGACTGGTCGCACCAGTTCATGAGCAGCTACCCCGACGACAGCCTGACGCTGCGCGTTCGCGACATCAACAGCAGCACCTGGACCAACGTGGTCACGCTCAAAGGGGCCAACTTCAACACTCCGGGAGCGGGTTCCACGTCTCCGGCGTCGGCGTTCTCGCACACCATCGCCTACCTGCCGTCGTCCATGGTAGGGGATACAGTTATTGCCCAACTCTACGGCTGGTCCGACTTTGGACCTGACCTGTTTGTGGACTACGTGACCATCGAAGCCCAACCGGCCTGCCCTGAGCCCTTGCAGCTCGGCGCCACAGGCGTTACCGACGTGGCGGCCACCCTCAACTGGCAGAGCGGCGCGAGCAGCTTCGCGGTGCAGTGGGGACCTGCGGGCTTCAACATCGGCACCGGCAGCTCCGACACGGTTTCGACCAATTCGCTGGCCGTGACCGGCCTCATTCCGAACTACGACTACGACTTCTACGTGATGACGCTGTGCGGAACCGCCGGTAACTCGGTGTGGAGTGGCCCCTTCAGCTTCACCACGCTGTGCGCAGGGTTTACGCTTCCCAACGGCTACAGCCAAAACTTCGACAACCTGACCGTGGGCGACCAGCCGGAGTGCTGGTTTGTCAACGGCGGAGCCACCCTCGAGGTGGCCACCGGCACCGGTACGGGTGCGGCTTACTCGACGCCCAACTTCGCGGAGTTCTACGCGGGATCCACGACCGGTGACGGGGTAATCTCGCCCATGTTCAACGACCTGGCCAACGGCAGCGGGCAGATCCGCTTCCGCGCCAAAAAAGCCTTTACCTGGTCGACGGTAAGCCTTCAGGTCGGCGTACTGGCGTCGCCGGCGAACCCCAGCTCGTTTGTGGTGGTCGCTACGGTACCGCTCACTGACAACTGGGACGAGTACACGGTGCCGTTCCCGGTGGTGCCGACGGGCTTTAAGCACGTGGCCTTCCGCACCACGACCACATGGGTTACCGTAAACCTGGACGACGTGGTTTACGAAGCCCAACCCGCCTGCTTGCCGGCGACGCAAGGCGCCGCGACGGCAGGGGCAACCAACGCGGTGGTGACCTGGACGCACGGAGGAACCAATACGCCGGGCGCGACGATCGCCTGGGGACCTGCGGGCTTCAACCCCGGTACGGGCGTGATCCCCAACGTGGGCAACGCGGCCGGCACGAGCTACACGATCACGGGCTTGGCACCGAACACGAGCTACACCGCATGGATCGCGGATTCCTGCGGCGCCACCACGCGCGCACCGTGGCACGGCCCCATCAACTTTACGACGAGCTGCCTCGGAGTTGCGATTCCCTACACCGAGAACTTTGACTTGACGCCGCTGCCGTGCTGGACCGACGGCGGAACGAAGCAAATGATGCAGTACGCAATGGCCACGGGCCACGCAATGCGCGGCAACTTCTGGTCCTGGACCGACGGCAACTTTGCGACGATTTCTTCACGTCCTGTGACCATCAGCGCGGCGGCTCAGGCCACCTTCGAGTGGTCGCACCAGTACATGTCGTTCTACCCGAACGACCGCCTGTACCTGATTGGCAAGACGCTCACCGGAACCACATGGGATACCTTGGTGAAGCTCTCCGGGCCTTCGTTCAACTCGCCTGGGGCGGGCACGACGACTCCGGGCACCTTCCGCGATACCACGGTGAATCTACCTACCTCGTGGGTGGGCAGCCAGGCGGTGTTCCGCTTCGTGGCGCATTCGGGATTTGGACCCGACGTCTTCTTTGACAACCTCGTGGTTGAAGCCATCCCGACCTGTCCCAAGCCGCTGGGAACCATTGTGGCCGGAACCGTTTCGACCACCAGCGTTGGCGTGAACTGGACGCACGTGGGCAGCACGCCGCTCGGTTCGAACGTCAAGTGGGGCCCCGCCGGCTTCTGGACGGGAACCGGAACCGGCACCAACGGCACGACGGCGTGGAACGTGACGAAGCCCTACACCATCACCGGCCTCACGGCGGGAGCAACCTACGACGTCTACATTCGCGACAGCTGTTCCGCTACCGACAAGTCGGGCTGGGCCGGCCCGTACACGGTGACGACGGCACTTTGCCCTCCGGCCAACCAGTGCACCTCCGTCATGTACATGAAGGACTCGTGGGGCGACGGCTGGAACGGCGGCGTGATCTCTGCCCAGCAAAAGATTTCGGGCAACTGGGTGAACGTGAAAGACTTTACGTTCACTACGGGCAGTGCGGCTACGGACTCGGTGCGCTTCTGCGCCGGCGATTCGGTGCGCATCATGGTGACCAGCGCGGGGGCCTACCCGGGCGAGATGGGCTTTGACCTGGTCGGCCCCTTTGGCGACACCCTCTCGACGCTTCCCTACAACTCGACCTTGATCGCCGGCTCGTCCATCAACAGCTTTGTGGCGCAGTGTTCTCCGTGCGGAGTTCCCGTCGGCGTCAACGCGGCAGGCAACACCACGTGCACGTCGACTACCGTTACCTGGACGGCTCCGAGCGCTGCCACCAGCAGCAAGCTGGAGTACGGCGTGACCGGATTCACCCCGGGATCGGGTACGCTGATCACGGGCATCACGGGCGGAACGACCAACCTGACCGGCCTGACGCCCAACACCGCCTACCAAGTTTACGTGCAGTCGGTGTGCAGCTCGGGCACGAGCTCGTGGTCTTCGCCGGCCACCGTGACCACGGCCAACGCGCCGCAGCCCACGGTCACGGCGACCTACTCGGTGCTTTCGCTGAACCCCGTAACCATTCAGTTCAACGCCACCACGGCCAACGCGACCAGCGTGAGCTGGACCTTCAGCAACGGCGGATCGGCCACGGGCGCGAGCACGGTTCAATCGTTTGGAACCAACGGCCCGGCCTCGGCGGTGGTCACGGTGACCAACGACTGCGGATCGGCCAGCAGCACGCTGAACTTCACCGTCGGAATGGGTGAGAACGCCTTGGCGACGCTGCGCGTATTCCCCAACCCGACCAGCGGTTTGGTGCGCGTGGAATTCCCGATGGCAACCAGCGGCTCGGCAGAAGTGCGCGTCACCTCCATCGCGGGAACGCAGCTTGCCGTTCAGCGCGGCGTGTACAACGCCGGCACGCAGCAGGTGGAACTCGACCTGCGCAGTTTGGCTTCGGGCATCTACTTGCTTGAGGTGCAGACCGAAGACGCGGTGGGCGTGCAGCGCCTCGTCGTCGAGCGTTAGGGCGGAACGGGCTAAAGGCCTCGCCTCGTAGCATAAGCCAAGGTGAGCGGAGTAACCTCTGCCACCTTGGCTTTTTTTAGGCACGCTTCGGCCGCGGCGTTCAGCGTGCTTCCCGTCGTGAGCGTGTCGTCCACCAGGCCAATTCGAATTCCGCGCCAGCGGGGATCGGGATCGGCCCGGTAGGCCCCGTAGATTTTGAACCGGTCGGCCTCTGCTCGCGCGGACTGCTTCGCGACGAACCATTCGCGGCGATCAAGCAGCCCAGGGGAAACGGGGATTCCCCATCCGAGGTGAAGGCCGTGCGTAATCCGTTCGGCCTGGTTGTAGCCGCGCAGGTACTGACGCAGGGGGCTGAGCGGAATCGGAACCAGCACGTCCACTTCAGGCCTCGGCAGGGCCTGGGACATGGCCATTCCGAGCTGAACCGCGAGGGAGTGGTGCCCGCGGAACTTGAGGGCGGCCATCGCGCGCTTGACTTCGGGCGTTCCGTAGGGCAACCACGAACAGCCCGTCGCGGTGAAGGAAAGCTGGATGGGTTTGGGGTCTGCCGCGAGGTAAATTCCGCCCCAGCAGGCCGCGCAGAGCGGCTC
>JBEGTJ010000085.1:0-6254 GCA_041179465.1 Bacteroidota bacterium
GTAGTTCCACACCATCCGCTCGACGTACTCCATCTGAAAGCGGTAGTTGTGAAAAATCGAGGCGTCGGGGGTGAACACCACTTTGGTGCCGTGGCGGGCGGTCGTGGCCTCGAGCGGGCCTTCTTCTTGGAGGATTCCGCCCCCAAAGCGCGCGGACTTGGTTTGCCCGTCGCGAAACGCTTGAACCGTAAACGACGACGAAAGCGCGTTCACCGCCTTGGTACCGACCCCGTTGAGTCCGACCGACTTTTTGAACGCCTTCGAATCGTACTTGGCGCCGGTGTTCATTTTTGACACGACGTCGACGAGCTTGCCGAGCGGAATTCCACGGCCGTAGTCGCGCACCGTCACCGAACCGTTTTGCACGCTGATTTCGACGTTTTTGCCTCCGCCCATGACGAACTCGTCAATCGAGTTGTCGACCACCTCTTTGATCAGGATGTAGATGCCGTCGTCGGCGCTGCTGCCGTCGCCCAGCTTGCCGATGTACATTCCGGGGCGAAGGCGGATGTGCTCCTGCCATTCGAGGCTCCGGATGTTGTCTTCGGTATACAGTACGGCTTCGGTCATGGTAACGTGCGAATCTAGCACAAAGCCACGCGCAAAACCCGCGCTAGGAGCGGGAGTTTTCAACAGAATAATTCCCCGACTTCAACACGTTTCACACGCTAAATTTACCCCATGGCCTCGCGGGTACTTCAGTCACCAAGACTACTTCTGCGGCAATGGACCCCTGAGGATGCACGGTTCCTGTACCAACTCAACCTGAATCCCCAAGTGCTTGAGTACACCGGCGATGGAGCGTTCGATTCGATTCAGGACGCCCAAACCTTTATCGAGAACTACTCGCAGTACCAGCTCCACGGTTTTGGGCGCTGGCTCATGGTTCGGCATGATGATGGAGCCAAATTGGGTTGGTGCGGACTGCGCCGCGCCGAAAACCGACTCGAAGTCGACCTCGGGTTTCGACTTGCACAGGAGTACTGGGGACAGGGCTATGCCTCTGAAGCGGCTCAGGCCTGCCTTAGCTACGGCCACCAAGCGCTCGGAATCCCAGAAATCATTGCGCGAACCCACCGAAGCAACCTGCGATCCCAGCACGTACTCGAGCGAATCGGCATGCACTTCGAGGGAGAATGCGCCTTTGACGCAGCCCCAGGCTACTGGTACCGAAGTACCTATCCGCGTTAAACGTTAAATCGGAAGTGCAGGACGTCCCCGTCCTTCACCAGGTACTCGCGGCCTTCCACCCGAAGGCGACCGGCTTCGCGGCAGGCGGCCTCGGAACGGTACTTCACGTAGTCGTCGTAGCTGATGACCTCGGCGCGGATGAATCCCTTCTCAAAGTCGCTGTGGATGACCCCTGCGGCTTGCGGAGCCGTAGCTCCGCGCGGAATCGTCCAGGCCCGAACCTCTTTCACGCCGGCGGTGAAGTAGGTATGCAGCTGAAGCAAATTGTAGGCCTCGCGAATCAGGCGGTTTACGCCGGGCTCCTCGAGTTCGAGGTCGTCGAGGAACATGCGGCGCTCCTCGTAGGTTTCGAGTTCGGCAATGTCGGCCTCGGTGGCCGCAGCGAGGTGCAGCACCCCAGCTCCCTCTTCGGCGGCCATGGCGCGCACCTTCTCGACCCAAGCGTTGCCGGTTTTGGCCGAGGTCTCTTCGACGTTGCACACGTACATCACGGGCTTGTCGGTGAGCAGCTGGTAGTCGGCAATCCAGGCCGCTTCCTCGTCGGTGCGGTCGAATCCGCGCACCGACTTGCCCTGCTCGACGTGCTTTTTCAGGCGCTCGCCCATCTCCACCTCGCGGACCGCTTCGCGGGCTCCGCCCTTGGCCGCTTTGCGCGAACGCTCCAAACGCTTGTCAATCGTTTCCAAGTCCTTGAGCTGAAGCTCAAAATCAATCGTTTCCTTGTCGCGAAGCGGATTCACGCTCCCGTCGACGTGGGTGATGTTGTCGTTTTCGAAGCAGCGCAGCACGTGCAAAATGGCGTTGCATTCGCGGATGTTGCCCAAAAACTGGTTTCCCAGGCCCTCGCCCTTGCTGGCGCCCTTTACGAGGCCGGCGATGTCCACAATCTCCACCGTGGCGGGAACCACGCGTTCCGGGGTCACGATCTCGGCCAGGGCGTCCATGCGCGGGTCGGGGACGTTGACCGTTCCCACGTTGGGCTCGATGGTGCAAAACGGAAAGTTGGCCGCATGGGCCTTCGCGTTGCTCAAGCAGTTAAACAACGTCGACTTTCCGACGTTGGGGAGGCCTACGATTCCAACCTTCATAACTCGTTAATTACTTCTGTTTTCGGGCCGCAAAGGTAGCCGAAGTATGGCCGTACTTTTGCGGTAAATCCGCTTCTGATGGCCTCAATCTACGACTACCCCTCGCAAATTCGCCGCGACATCTTGCGCATGGTGCACCAACCGCAATCGGGCCACCCCGGCGGATCCATGGGCTGCACTGAGTTTTTCACCGCGCTCTACTTCGACGTACTCCGCCACAATCCGTCGGCCTTCAGCATGGACGGCCGCGGTGAGGACCTGTTCTTTTTGAGCAACGGCCACATTTCGCCCGTCCTCTACAGCACTTTGGCCCGCTCGGGCTACTTTCCCGTGGCGGAACTTTCGACCTTTCGCCTGATCAATACCCGCCTTCAGGGCCACCCGACCACCCACGACGGACTGCCCGGCGTGCGCATCGCGAGCGGCTCGCTCGGCCAGGGCCTGAGCGTGGCCGTGGGCGCCGCCCAAGCCAAGAAGCTCAACGGCGATCCGCACCTCGTCTACACGCTGCACGGCGACGGCGAGCTTCAGGAAGGCCAAATTTGGGAGGCCGCCATGTACGCCGGTGCCAAAAAAGTCGACAACCTCATTGCGACGGTCGACGCCAACGGCCAGCAAATTGACGGCAGCACCGACGAAGTACTTCCGATGGGCGACCTCGGCGCCAAGTTTGCCGCCTTCGGCTGGGACGTGATGCACCTCGAGCAGGGCAACGACCTCGACGCCGTGCGCGCCGCCCTGCGCGAAGCGGGAACCCACACCGGCAAGGGCAAACCCGTGGTGATCATCATGAAAACCGCCATGGGCCACGGGGTGGACTTCATGGCCGGTACCCACAAGTGGCACGGCGTGGCACCCAACGACGACGAACTGGCCCGCGCGCTGGCGCAGTGCCCCGAAACGCTCGGCGACTACTAAATCGACTGCATGCTGCGCCGCGGACTGCTCGCATTCCTCCTGTTCGCCGGATCCTTCGGGGCCTGGGCGCAGGGCGTGCTGCCTCCGCCCGAACCCAAGCCCGAGCCGCTGACGCGCATCTTGTTTGTGTTCGACGCTTCGAATTCCATGTACGGGCGGTGGCAGACCGGCACCCGGATGGAAGTTGCCCAGCGCCTCATGCGCGAGCTGCTCGACAGCCTGGGGCGCGTCGAAAAGCCCCATTTTGAGTTGGCCCTTCGCGTGTACGGACACCAAAAACCCGTTCCGCCCCAGGACTGCAACGACACCCGGCTCGAGGTGGCGTTCAGCCCGACTTCGATTCCGCGCATCCAAAAAACGCTCGCGGGGCTTCGCCCCATGGGCACCACCCCCATCGCCCGCAGCCTGATCAAGGCGGGCAGTGACTTTCCGGAATGCGCGGACTGCCGCAACATCATCATCCTCATCACCGACGGCGTCGAAGCCTGCGACGAAGACCCTTGCGCGGCTTCCCGCATCCTGCAGCAGCGCGGGGTCATCCTCAAACCCTTTGTCATTGGCATTGGCCTCGAGACCAACCTCGCCAAGAACTTCAGCTGCGTCGGAACCTACTACGACGCAGGCGACGAGCAGACCTTCAGCAAGGCGCTCAACGTCATCATGACCCAAGCCCTCGACAACACGAGCGCCCAAATCAACCTTTTGGACCACCGCGGAGTTCCGGCCGAAACCAACCTGCCCGTGGTGCTGCACAACGTCACCAGCGGCCAGACCGAAGAGGCCATCGTGCACACCATGAACTACGCGGGATTGCCCGACACGCTGGACCTGGACCCCTTGATCACCTACCGCGGAACGGTGTACACCCTGCCCCCGGTTGAAATTCCGTCGAGCGAAGTGCATGCCGGCAAGCACAACCACCTCGGAACCTTGGCCGCGCAGGGCAGCCTCCGGCTGAACATGCTCAACATGCCCAACCGCCAGTCCATGCCGCTCGCTGTGGTCCGCAAGCCGGGTTCCACCGAAATCGTGCACGTGCAGCCCTTGGGCACCGAGCAGCGCTACTTGGTCGGCACCTACGAGCTCGACCTCCTTACCCTGCCCCGCTACCGCCAAACCGTGGTTGTGGAGGGCGGAAAAACGACCGAATTGAGCATTCCCGCGCCGGGGAACGCCAGCCTCACCCTCAAAATTGCCAGCATCGGCGCCATCTTCTTGCGCGAAAACGAAGAATGGACCTTCGTGGTTCCGCTCGACGAAGCGCAGACCCGGCAGTCGTTTGCGCTTCAGCCGGGAACCTACACCGTGCTGTACCGCCCCAAGTCCGCGCAGCAGACCGCCTACAGCAAAAGCACCACGTTCACCGTGACGTCGGGCGCCACGGCCATCGTTAACCTTCAGTAAATTGACCCTCATGCACCCCTACACGAACCAAGGAAGCCAAGACACCCGCAGCGGATTCGGAGCCGGCCTGCTCGAACTCGGACGCCGCAACCCCCACGTTGTCGCGCTTTGCGCCGACCTTACGGGCTCGCTCAAAATGGACGCCTTTGCCAAGGAGTTTCCCGACCGCTTCTTTCAAACGGGCATCGCCGAGGCGCACATGATGGGTATGGCCGCCGGCCTGACCATTGGCGGATGGATTCCGTTCACCGGAACCTTTGCCAACTTCTCGACCGGACGCGTCTACGACCAAATCCGCCAGAGCATCGCTTACTCCGACAAAAACGTGAAAATCTGCGCCTCGCACGCGGGCCTCACGCTGGGCGAAGACGGAGCCACCCACCAAATCCTGGAAGACATCGGGTTGATGAAAATGCTTCCGGGCATGACGGTTATCGTTCCGGCCGACTACAACCAGACTAAGGCCGCCACCATCGCCTTGGCCGACCACCACGGCCCCGCCTACCTGCGCTTCGGCCGTCCCAAGGTGGCCAACTTTACCCCGGCCGACAAGCCCTTTGTCGTCGGCAAGGCCGACGTGCTCGTGGAGGGCAGCGACCTCACGATTGCCGCCACCGGCCACCTCGTTTGGGAGGCCCTCGAGGCCAGCAACGCGCTTGCCGCCCAGGGCATTTCGGCCGACGTAATCAACTTCGCCACCATCAAGCCGTTTGATACCGAGGCCCTCCTCAAGTCCGTGCACAAGACGGGGCGCGTCGTAACCGCCGAAGAGCACCAACGCCACGGCGGCCTTGGCGACCTCGTCGCCCAGACCCTGGGAATGCACCGCCCCGCCCCCATCGAGATGGTCGCCGTCAACGATTCGTTTGGCGAATCGGGCACTCCCGCCCAGCTCATGGACAAGTACGGCCTCAACGCCGCCGCCATTGTCGAGGCGGCGCTGAAGGTGCGAAATCGGTAATTTCCAGGAACGAGCTGCGAGCCAACGGCCCGTTGACGCATTAAACCAACCGAGCTTTTCTGCATCTTAGCCTAGATGCAGCCCGACCCCCTACGCGACCTCACCGATCTGGTGCAGCGCCACACGGCCCAATGGTACCGTGTGGCCTTGCGCATCGTCCTGGACCACGGCACCGCGCAAGACGTCGTGCAGGACGCCTGCGTCAAAATGTGGTCGCACTGGACGAGCTTTCGGGGCGAGGCCCAGCGCAGCACCTGGGCGCACCGCATTGTGGTCAACGAAGCCCTGAGTGCCCGCCGGCGCGCGGCGGCCCGCTCGACGGTCGACCCTGAGGCGCTCGAAGGCATTCCCGACAGCCCCTACTTCGAGGCCGACGCCGCCCTGAAGGCCCTTTATGCGGCGGTGGCCCAGCTCCCCGAGCAGCAGCGGCTCGTGTTCCAGTTCCGCTACTTTGACGAGCTTCCGTATGCCGAAATTGCCCAAATCCTCGGCACCAGTACGGGCGGACTCAAGGCCAACTACCACCACGCGGTGGTCAAAATCAAAAAAATCATGGTCAGATTAAACCTTGACCTCCACGCGGAATCTTAAGCCCAACCAAACCCATGAACCCCAGCACCCAACCCCAATCCCCGCGCGACGGAATAACCGTTCCTTCCGAGTTTGCCGCTGAGCTCGCCGCCCGCGCCTGA
>JBEGTJ010000086.1:0-5966 GCA_041179465.1 Bacteroidota bacterium
TGGCTGTACCCCAACGCCGAGCAGTTCCAATCGGCCGTTTTTGCGCACTACAGCGCGGAACAAGGCCGCAGTACTCGGTCGGTTGGGCTTCGCGGGGAGGTCGGCGCCTTCGCGGGCTATGCGGCGCTGCTGCGCTACGCCTACGCCGTGAGCAAGCCATTGAGCCTTCAGGCTCGCCTGTCCTACGGCACGCGCGGACCCCAACTCGAAGAGCGCTTTGCCTATGGGTCCCACCTCGGAGCGGGTCGTTTTGAAGTGGGCGACGCCAACCTGCGCACCGAGCGGCTCTGGAACGCCGACCTCGGCCTCAACTACGAGCGCCCGCAGTTGGACGCCCAGATTACTGCTTTTTACCAGGCCTACCGAGACTTCATTTACCTCAATCCCAACGACAGCAGCGGCTCGTGGCGCTTTTACTACGTTCAAGGAGACGCCCGCGTGTACGGCGCGGAGGCTCGGGCCCACTGGCACCCCGCGGAGCGATTCCATGTCCACGCGCAGGCCGCACTGAGCATTGGCGAGGACGCGGCGGGAACCCCGCTTCCCTTCATGGCTCCGGGTCGATGGGGGGCGCACCTGGCCTACGACGTGCTGCCCGACCAAGGCCTGCACGCCGAACTGCACTACGACCACTACCTCGCGCAAAACCGGCTCTCTTCGACCGAAGCGCTCTTTTTGGACGGACCCACTCCGGCCTACGGGCTGTGGTCCGCCAGCCTCACGGGGGTGCTGTCGAAGCGCGCTTCATGGAGCGTCGAGCTGCTGAACGCGGGGAACGCCGCCTATGCCCACCACCTTTCGATCGCCCGCGCCTTCGGGGTGCTCGAGGCCGGCCGCCAGCTGCGCGCCAGCCTGCGGTTTGCATGGTAAAAAATCCGTTGTATCTTTGCAGCGCTTTCTGAATCCAAACTCGAGGGGACCCACAAAGTCCCCTCGACTGTTTTTAAAGCTTTTTGAATCCGCGCGAAACGATGAACCAAACCGAACTGCAGCAGCTGGTAGCCGCCACCCTCGAACCGATGGGTGGCTTTGCCGTGGAAGTAAGTCTGAGCGCGGCGAACGACATCAAAGTGCACGCGGACTTGAATGAGGGCCACATTACGCTGGCGCAGATCAAGACCATCAGCCGCGCGATTGAGTCGGCCCTGGGCGAAGATTCGGAGAACTACGCCATTGAGGTGTCGTCTCCGGGCATGTTCAGTCCGTTTAAAGTCGACGCACAGTACCGCAAAAACCTGGGCCGCGAGGTCGTGGTCAAGCACGCCGACGGCCTCAAGAGCCGGGGCAAGCTGGCGGCCTACGACGGCGCGAACCTCACTTTGGAACGCACAGAGCGCGTCCCCAAGACCGTGGGCAAAGGCAAAATGGACCTGACGACCCAAACCCAAATCCCGCTGGCGGACATTGCCAGCATCACCCTCGATTTTAAATTCTAAGTTTCTCACCTTCAAGTAGCTATGGAAAACCTAGCCATTATCGAATCCTTCGGCGAGTTCAAAGACGAAAAGAGCATTGACCGCGTAACCCTCATGTCGTTCATCGAGGAGGCGTTCCGCGTCCAGATCCGCAAGAAGTACGGCACCGACGAGAACTTCGACGTGATCGTCAATCCCGACAAGGGCGACCTCGAAATCTGGCGCAACCGCACCATCGTCGAAGACGGCGCCGTTGAAGACGACAACCTCGAAATCGCGCTTTCAGAGGCCCTGAAGATCGAGCCCGACTTTGAGGTGGGCGAAGAAGTGTCTGAAGAAATGAAGATCATTGACTTGGGCCGCCGCTTCATTCTGGCCTTCCGCCAGACCCTGGTGCAAAAGGTTCAGGAGCACGACTCGGGCGAGCTGTACAAGCGCTACAAGTCGATGGAAGGTGAAATCATCAGCGGCGAGGTGCACCACGTGCGCCACCGCGAGCTGATCATTTACGACGACCAGCAAAACGAGCTCATTCTGCGCCGCGAGGACATGATTCCCGAGAAGGATTTTTACCGCAAGGGCGACACGGTCCGCGCGGTGGTCAAGTTGGTGGAAGTGCGCGGAGCCAAGCCGTTCATCTTGCTCAGCCGCACCTCAGAGGCCTTCATGGCCAAGCTGTTTGAGGCCGAGATCCCCGAAGTGTTCGACGGCATCATCACCGTGAAGAAGGTCGTGCGAATTCCGGGCGAAAAAGCCAAGGTGGCCGTGGAGTCCTACGACGACCGCATCGATCCCGTGGGCGCCTGCGTGGGCATGAAGGGTTCGCGCATCCACAGCATCGTTCGCGAGCTCCGCGGCGAGAACATCGACGTGATTAACTACACGACGAACCTGCAGCTGATGATTCAGCGCGCGCTGTCTCCGGCCAAGATCACCAACATGGTGCTCGACGAGGAGCGCCGCCACGCCGACGTGTACTTGCCCGCCGACCAGGTGTCGCTGGCGATTGGCCGCGGCGGAACCAACATTCGCCTGGCGAGCAAGCTGAACGACTACGAGATCGACGTGTACCGCGAAGACGTGGTTCAAGAAGAAGACGTAGAGCTCCTCGAGTTCAGCGACGAGATTGAGGCTTGGGTTATCGACCAGCTGCGCAACGGAGGCTACGATACGGCGAAGTCCGTACTCCGCGCCGACGTCGAAGACGTGGCCCGCCGCGCCGACCTCGAAGTCGAAACCGTTCAAGAAGTTCGCGACATCCTCAAAAAAGAGTTTGACGTCGAGTAAGCCCGGATTCGTTCCCTATATCTACCCTATTACCTAACTAGTTCCGACCTTTGCGCCTATGAGCACCATCCGCATCAGTAAAGTACTTAGCGAGCTGAACATCGGCTTGGATACCGCCGTCGACTTCTTGGCCAATAAGGGCCAGGAGGTGGAACGCAACCGAAATGCCAAGATCGATCAAGCGCAGTACGACCTCCTGACGCAGCAGTTCGCCACCGACAAGTCTTCAAAGGACAAGGCGGAGACGCTCATTCAACAGAAGCGCGAAGAGAAAGAGGCTATTCAGGCCGAGCGCGAGCAGAAGAAGCCTGAGGTTATCCGCGCCACGGCGACGTTGAGCGGACCCAAGGTGGCCGGCAAGATTGACCTCGCTCCGAAGAAGGCCGAGGCCGCGGCTCCCGCCGCCGAAGCGCCCAAGGCAGCCGCACCGGCAGCGCCCGCGCCCAAGCCGGCCGCGTCAAAACCGGCGGCAGCGGCTCCGGCCGAGGCGCCCGAAGCGCCCAAGGCAGCCGAACCTGCGCCCCAAGCAGCAGTTCCTGCGGCCACGGAGGCGGCTCCTGCGGCTCCTGCGGCTCCCGCAGCCCCTGAGGCACCCGCCGACGACAAGGCGAGCGAGACGACCCACCACGAGACCCAGTACCAGAAGCTGGACGGACCCAAAATGACGGGCCAGGTAATTGACCTTTCGCAGTTCGCCAAGAAGCCTTCGGCGGCAGGCCAGCGCAAGCGCATCAAGACCGAGGGCCTTCAAAAGCCCGCTTCGGGCGGCGGCCGCACCACTACGGGAGCGGCGAGCGTCGGCGGACCCGGTCAAGGGGGCTACCAGCGCGGACCCGGCGGTCAAGGCGGCCAGCGCGGACCCGGCGGCCAGCGTGGCCCGGGCGGCCAGCGCGGTCCTGGAGGACCCGGTCAAGGGGGCGGCGCTCCGCGCGAAGTCAGCCAAGAAGACATTCAGCGCAAAATCAAAGAGACCCTCGAGAAGCTCGGAGGAGGCCGCAAGTCGAAGGGTTCGAAGATTCGCCGCGACAAGCGCGCCGAGCGCGCTGAGGCCCGTGAAATGGCCGAACTCGAGCGCCAGGAGGGCGAAAAAGTCCTCAAGCTCACCGAGTTCGTAACCCTTCAGGAGGTCGCCAACATGATGAAGGTGACGCCGACCGAGGTGATTTCTACCTGCATGTCGCTCGGAATCATGGCCTCGCTCAACCAGCGCCTCGACAAAGAAACCCTGACGATTGTGGCCGACGAGTTCGGGTACGACGTGAGCTTCGTCGACGAAGAAGTGCAAGAAGCTTTTGCCGAAGAGCAAGAAGACGACGCCAACCTGGCGTCGCGTCCGCCCATTGTTACGGTGATGGGCCACGTCGACCACGGCAAGACGTCGCTGCTCGACTACATCCGCAAGGCCAACGTCATTGCGGGAGAAGCGGGCGGAATCACGCAGCACATCGGCGCATACAGCGTTCAGTTGGCTGACGGACAGCATATTACCTTCCTCGACACGCCGGGCCACGAGGCCTTTACCGCCATGCGGGCCCGCGGTGCTCAGGTGACCGACATCGCGATCATCGTGGTTTCGGCCGACGACTCGGTGATGCCGCAAACCAAGGAAGCAATCAGCCACGCCCAAGCGGCCGGGGTTCCGATTGTGTTCGCCATCAACAAAATTGACCGTCCCGACGCCAACCCCGAGCGCATCAAAGAGCAGCTCGCAGGCATGAACCTTCTCGTGGAGGATTGGGGCGGAAAAATCCAGTCGCAAGACATTTCGGCCAAGCAGGGCCTCAACGTCGACAAGCTCCTCGAAAAGGTGCTTCTGGAGGCCGAGCTCCTCGACCTCAAGGCCAACGCCAACCGCCTCGCCAAGGGCACGGTCATCGAAGCCACGCTCGACAAAGGACGCGGCTACGTCACGACGCTTTTGGTGCAGAACGGCTCCCTGCGCGTTGGCGACTACCTCTTGGTGGGCCAGTACAGCGGAAAAGTGCGCGCCATGATGGACGAGCGCGGCCACAAGATCGACGTCGCGGGGCCTTCGGTTCCGGTATCGATTCTCGGCCTCGACGGCGCACCGACCGCCGGCGACAACTTTGCCGTGTTTGAAGACGAGCGCGAAGCCAAGCAGATTGCCCAGCGCCGCCAGCAGCTCGCCCGCGAGCAAAGCGTGCGTTCGCAAAAGAACCTCACCCTCGAGGAGATTGGCCGCCGCCTTGCGGTGGGCGACTTCAAGGAGCTCAACATCGTCCTCAAGGGCGACGTGGACGGCTCCATCGAAGCGCTGGCCGATTCGCTGCAGCGCCTGAGCACCGAAGAAATTCAGGTGAACATCATCCACAAAGCGGTGGGCGGAATTACCGATTCCGACGTGCTGCTTGCCTCAGCCTCGGGCGCCATCATCGTGGGCTTCCAGGTGCGTCCGGCGGCGACTGCCCGCAAGCTCGCCGAGAAAGAAGACATCGAGATTCGCCTGTACAGCATCATCTACGACGCGATCAACGACATCAAAGACGCCATGTCTGGCCTTCTGTCGCCTGACGTCAAAGAAGAAATTACCTGTACGATTGAGGTTCGCGAAACCTTCAAAATCAGTAAAGTGGGCACCATTGCCGGCTGTATGGTTATGGACGGAATCATCACCCGCAACACCCGCGTGCGCGTCATTCGCGACGGCGTGGTGCAGTACACGGGTGAGCTGGGCTCGCTCAAGCGCTTCAAAGACGACGTGCGCGAAGTCAAGAAGGGCCTCGACTGCGGTCTGAACATCAACAACTACAACGACATCAAGGTCGGCGACGTGATCGAAGGCTTCAAGGAGGTCGAAGTTCAGCGCGAACTGTAGGTCGCGAATTTTCGCGGATTTTAGGGGTGCGTACTGAACCTTCTGCAGCGCGGGAGGTTAGTATCTTTGCCCTTATTTAGAATTTTTCCAAAATGCTCAACGTATCCGAATCCGCCGCCCACAAGGCCATGGAGCTCATGCGCGAAGAAGGTCTGAACCCCGACTCGGCGTTTTTGCGCGTGGGGGTGAAGAGCGGAGGGTGCTCCGGCCTCAGCTACGACATGAAGTTTGTAGCCGAAGCCCAAGACGGCGACCAGCTGTTTGAAGACCAGGGCGTGCGCGTGCTGGTGGAGAAAAAGAGTTTGCTTTACCTCATCGGCACCACCCTTGAGTACAGCGGCGGCCTCAACGGCAAGGGGTTTGCCTTCAGTAACCCCAACGCGACCCGTACCTGCGGGTGCGGCGAAAGCTTCGCGGTATAGTTTAGG
>JBEGTJ010000087.1:0-5776 GCA_041179465.1 Bacteroidota bacterium
GACTACTTTCAGCTCGAGGTGCGGTTCGAAACCCGCGATTCGATGGGCGCGAACTTCATCAATTCCTGCCTGGAAGAGATGGCCAAGGTGCTGCGGCTCGAGGCGGCAACCGACGCCGGCACAGCTTCGGGCGACCTCGAGGTGGTGATGTGCATCTTGAGCAACTACACCCCTGAGTGCCTAGTGCGGTCCGAAGTGCGCTGCGCCCTGGACGACCTGGACGACGGTTCGGGCGTAGACGTGCACGAGTTTGCCCGAAAGTTCCAGCGCGCGGTGCGCATTGCCGAAGTCGAACCCTACCGCGCTGCCACCCACAACAAGGGCATCATGAACGGAATCGACGCCGTGGTGCTCGCCACCGGAAACGACTTTAGGGCGGTTGAGGCCGCGTGCCACACCTACGCGTCGCGCGACGGACAGTACCGTTCGCTCACGCACTGCTCGGTGGCCGACGGAGAATTCCGGTTCTGGATCGAGATTCCGCTCTCGTTGGGCACGGTAGGCGGACTCACCAAGCTCCACCCGTTGGTGCAACTGGCCCTCGAAATGCTCGGCAATCCCGGCGCCCATGAGCTGATGGGCATCGTGGCCGCCTCGGGGCTTGCACAGAACTTCGCGGCCCTTCGCGCCCTGACGACCACCGGCATTCAAAAGGGCCACATGAAGATGCACCTGCTGAACATTCTGAATCAGCTGGAGGCCACCGACGCCGAAAAGGCCCAGCTGACGAGCTTCTTTGCCGACAAAGTCCCGCACCACGCCGACGTGGTCCACGCTTTTTGCGCGCTTCGGGGCATCCCCGTGCCCGCCGCCGAAGGAGTGCGCTCATGAGCAGCTTTTGGAGTTCCGGTAAGCTGCTGCTAAGCGGCGAATACTGGGTGCTCCACGGCGCGACGGCCCTGGCCGTGCCCACCCAGCTGGGGCAGCGACTGACTTACACGCCCCACGAACGGCCCCTGCATTGGACCGCCTTGGACCGTCACCGCAAGCCCTGGTTGGACGCGGCGGCGGACGAAGATCCGCACGTGGCGGCGCTGCTGCGGGCCGCCAAATCCCTCGGGGGGCAGGTGCCAACCACCGGCAGCGTGCGCACCGAGCTGGAATTTGACCGCGCCTGGGGATGGGGGTCGAGCTCGTCGCTCACCGATTTGGTCGCGCAGTGGACCGGGGTACCCGCCCTCGACCTGCACTTTGCCACGTCCCAGGGATCGGGGTTTGACGTGGCCTGCGCCCGAGCGACCTCAGCCCTGACCTACCGCAAAACGGGTCCGGCCCAAGCGGAATGGTCCGCCGTCGCCGCCGCCCATTGGCCCGTCGAGCATTTTGCGCTGGTCTACCTCGGACAAAAGCAAGACAGCCAAAAGGAAGTGCGCCGAAGCCGCCGGGAGCCGCTTCCCGCCGAACGGGACGCGATCAGCGCCTTGTCGCTCGCAATGGCCGAGGCCCGTGAGGCGGCCCAGTGGGCCTCGCTGATCGAAGAGGCCGAAGCCCGCACCGCGGAATGGACCGGCCTTCCTCGGGTCCAGGAACGCTTCGGGGGCGTTCGCGCGACGCTCAAGAGCCTTGGCGCGTGGGGCGGAGACTTTGTCCTGGCGGTGGCCGAAGACCCGAGTGCATTCGCGTACTTTGCCGAACACGGTTACCTGTGCATGAAATGGTCCGACTGCGTTCCGCCCTTGCCCTGATTGCGCTGCTCCTCGCGGGCGCGCCGAGCTTTGCTGCCCACCTCGTGGGCGGAGAGCTGACCTACGTCTGCTTGGGCAACAACCAGTACCAAATCAAGCTGGTGGTGTACCGAGACTGCAATTCCACGGGGGCCCAGCTGGATCCGCAGTCCTCGATTGGCATTTACGACGGAATTCAGCCCATCCTCCTGCACAACCTCAGCGTGAACAAGGGTCCGACCATACCGGTCCCGGCGAATACGGGCAACCCCTGCCTTCAGGCTCCGCCCAACATTTGCACCGAGTACGCGGTGTACACGACGACCATTACCCTTCCGCCCCGGGCCAACGGCTACGTCATCACCTACCAACGCTGCTGCCGGAACGCGACCATCAGCAACCTGCCGACGCCCGACGATTGGGGATCGACGCTGACGACGCGCATCCCGGCAAACGACGCGTGCAACAGCAGCCCGCAGTGGAACAGCTTGCCGCCCATCGTGCTCTGCAACCAAGAGAATTTGAGCATACCCACCTCGGCGACCGACCCCGACGGAGATTCGCTGCACTATATATTGTGCAATCCGCTGCACGGCGGAGGTAAAGACAACGGGTCGGGGTTCACTTCGCCGTCGCCGAATCCCCCGGCGCCCCCGCCCTACACTCCCATCAGTTTTTTAAATCCGTCGACTCCGAGCAATCCGATTCCGGGCAGTCCGTCGCTGAGCATCAACGGCTCCACTGGAGTGCTGAGCGGGAAGCTCACGGTGACCGGCCAGTTTGTCGTCGCCATTTGCGTGGAAGAATGGCGCAACGGGGTGCTTCTGAATACCATCCGGCGCGACTACCAATTCAACGTGACGTCGTGCCAGGCCAACATTGTGGCCAAGATTGTATCGGAGGTCGACGACCCCACGCAGCTGTGCATTGGCACGACCGTGCCGTTCAAGCACCAAAGCATCAATGCCACGAGCTTTTTTTGGGACTTTGGCGACCCGGGGCGCGCAGACGACACGTCGCGCACGGCTTTTCCGACCTGGACCTTTGGCGACACCGGGGTGTTTTGGGTGACGTTGGTCGCCAATCCGGGGTGGCCTTGCGCCGACACGGACCGGGTTCAGTTCCATATTTACCCGCCGATCAACCCCCGTTTTACGCACAACGGCGGACCCTGCTTCGACCAGCAGCCCATCACCTTTGTGGCGCAGGGCACGTGGTACGACGGCGCCCTGTTTGACTGGACGTTTGGGGCCGCGGGCGACGCCAATTTGGCGAGCTTCTCGGGCCTCAATCCGCCCCTGATTCAGTTTGCGCAGCCCGGCACCTACCCGGTGACGTTGCGCATTCGGTCGAAGTCCTGCGACGAAACCTATGTGGACTCCGTGGTGGTGGATCCGCGACCGCGGCTCGACAGCCTAATCGGACCTTGGGTGGGCTGCGAGCCCTATACGGTAACTATGGACGCCGGTGCTTTTTCGCGGCGGACGCGCTACTTTGCCTGGGACTTTGGGGACGGGTACACTGACACTGCTGAGCGTCCCACCCACGTGTACCGAGTGCCCGGGCTGTACGACGTGCGGGTGCGCATGTGGACCCAAACGGGCTGCCGCGACACGGTCGAAAAAGTGTTCCCTGGGGCGATTCGGGTGAATCCGCGCCCCAAAGTGGCCATGCGGATTGCCCCAAAGCGCGTGACCATTTACCAACCGCTCGTCCAGCTGCGGGCCGATTCGGTCGACGCCGACGAGCAGTTTTGGTTTGACCTGGGCGACAGCACGACCTATGCCCAGCAGGCCTTTGTGGTGCACACCTACCGCGACACGGGTTGGTATGCAGTGCAAATGCTCGCCTTGAACTCCTACGGATGCTGGGACACGCTGGTCGATTCCGTGCGCGTGGATCCGATTTACAACGTTTGGTCGCCCACTGCGTTCACGCCCAACGGCGACGGCGGCAACGAGGGCTTTCGGCCGGTGGCCACTGGAATTAAAGCCTACCGCCTGCGCATTTTGGACCGCTGGGGCAACGTGGTGTTCCAGAGCGCGGACCCTCAAGAAGAATGGAACGGCCGCGTGGGAAATACGGGGGCGGACTGTCCGCAAGGCGCCTACCTGTGGTCGCTGTTCACCCTGGACTATGGGGACTCGCCCGTCGAACAGCAGGGCGTGGTGCTACTTGTGCGCTAAGGCGTAGGCTGCCGCTGCGGCCCCCAGGCTCAAGGCCAGGCTTGCCGTGACGTAGCCGAGGGCCAACCACCAGGAGCCCGTTTTAACCCACTGAATCGCTTCCCAGCTGAAGGTGCTCATCGTGCTGAATCCGCCGCAGACCCCGGTCACCAGCGCCAACTGCAGGCGGCTGTCGGGGAGCGGACGGGCCATAAGGGCCCCGAGGAGCGCCGCTGCCGCTACGTTGGCCAGCAGGGTCGCCGCTGAGGCGGTGAGCAAGGGAGCGTCCGCCCGGCGCAGCAGCAGCGAAAGGGACCAGCGAAGGAGGCTGCCGAAGGCTCCGCCCAAGGCTACGGCGAGAAGGTTCATCGGAGTGAAGTTAGCGGACGAATTCGAAGGATGAACGCGGCCAGGCTGCTGCCCACGACGGCACCGGCAAGCACGTCACCCGGGTAGTGAACGCCGAGGTACACCCGAGAGTAGGTCACGGCCAACGCCCACCCCAGGGCCAGCGCGGCCACCCCGCGGCGGGGACGGCTGCGAAGGAAGACCGTAGCAAGGGCCCACGTAGTCGCCGCGTGGCCTGACGCTAGGCCAAAGGCACCTTTGCAGGCCCCGACGAGGCGAAACTGGCCCTCCAAGGCCCAACAGGGTCGCGGGCGCGCAAGGGCGGTTTTCAGGGCGCTCGCTACTAAGTCGGCGGCGCCAAAGGCGGCGAGCATCGTGACGGCGAACCAGATCCAAGCGACCAAGGCCCCGGTCCGGCGCTGCATCAGGGCCAGCCCGAGCCACACCGCCGCCGCGGTCCACCCGTTCGAAATCAGGGTGAAGGCCGCATCAGCCACCGGGCCACCTTGGCCCGCGACCGCAAGGAATGCGGCGCGGTCTAGTCGATCGAGCGATTCAAGGAGTCCCATAGCATGTCCTTGAGGCGGTCAAGTCCCTGCCCGGTGACGCTGCTGAACGTGGTCAAAGGCAGGTCTTTGGGCAATCGGGGCCGCACGTCGGCGAGCAATTGGTCGAGCAGCTCCTCGTCGAGCATGTCGGTTTTGGAGATGGCCAGCAGCCGGCGCTTGGTCAGCAGCTCGGGGTTGAAACGCTCCAGTTCGCCCAGCAGCACGTGGTACTGTTCGACGACGTCGGGCGCGTCGCAAGGGACCAAAAAGAGCAGCAAGGCGTTGCGCTCAATGTGCTTGAGAAAGCGGTGTCCGAGCCCGCGGCCCTCGGCGGCACCCTCGATGAGGCCCGGAATGTCGGCCATGACGAACGAAGTGTAGTCGCGGTGGGCGACCACACCCAGGTTAGGTACCAGAGTGGTAAAGGGGTAGTCTGCGATTTCGGGTTTGGCGGCACTCACGGCGCTGAGCAGCGTGGATTTGCCCGCGTTGGGAAATCCGACGAGGCCCACGTCAGCCAATACCTTCAGCTCGAGGAGGAACCAACCCTCGTGTCCGGGTTCGCCGGGTTGGGCGTGTTCCGGAGCCTGGTTAACCGAGTTTTTGAAGAAGGCGTTGCCCCGGCCGCCGCGGCCTCCCGGCAAAAAGACTTTGCGCTCGCCGGGTTCGGTAAGCTCGCAGAGCAACTCGCCCGTTTCGGCGTCCTTCACCACGGTGCCCAAGGGAACCTGGAGCACGACGTCTTCGCCGCTCGCGCCAATGCGCAGGTTGCGGTTGCCGTTTTCGCCGGGCTCGGCCTTGATGTGCTTGCGGTACTTGAGGTGAATCAAGGTCCACATCTGGGGATTGGCCTCCAGGATGATGTGTCCGCCCCGACCGCCGTCGCCGCCGTCGGGCCCGCCTTTGGGAAGGCCCTTGGCCCGAAAGAAGTGCCGGCTTCCGCCGCCGCCGTGGCCCGACTGCAGGAAGACCTTAACGTAGTCACTGAAATGGGCATCAGCCACGGATTAAGGTGCTAAAGGGAGTGAATGAGGCTGCGAAGCTGCGCCGT
>JBEGTJ010000088.1:0-5701 GCA_041179465.1 Bacteroidota bacterium
TCGCGCCCAGTCGGCCATTCAAGACCTCGTCCGCGACTTGGGCACGCCAGAACCCACCTGGACCGATTCCGCCACCCGGGCGTCCTACCACCTCGGAGCCGTATTTGCCAACAACTTCAGCAACCACCTCGTGGCCCTGCTTCAGGCCTACTGCCGCCACGCGGGGCTGGATTCGTCGGTTTACACCGCGATGCTCACCCAAACCGTCGCCGGCGCCCAGCGCGGCGAGGCCCGCAGCCTGCAAACGGGTCCCGCGGCCCGCGGAGACGAACCGACCTTGCAGCGCCACCTGAGTATGCTCCCTGAGGAACTGCGGGAAATTTACCGCGCTTTGAGCGCCTCCATCCAGCGCACCGCACCATGAACTACAAAACCAAGCTCGCCGGAATCAAGGCCCTAGCCTTTGACGTCGACGGCGTCCTCACCGACGGTACCGTGCACATCCTGCCGGGCCAAGAGCCCGTCCGCACCTTCCACAGCAAAGACGGATACGCCCTTCAAGTGGCCGCACGGCAGGGCCTGCAGCTGGCCATAATCACGGGCGGCAAATCAGAAACCGTCAAAGAACGCCTCAAAGCCCTGGGCGTGCAGGACGTGTGGCTGGGAGCCCGCCACAAAATCGAGGCCTACGAAGAGTGGTTGGCTCGGTACGGACTTCGCGACGACGAAGTGCTCTACATGGGCGACGACTTGCCCGACACCGAGGTCCTGCAGCGCGCCGGGCTTTCTTGCTGTCCGCACGATTCCGCGCCCGAAATTCGGGCCCTAGTCGACTACGTTTCGCCCATTGACGGCGGCAAGGGCTGCGTGCGCGAAGTCATTGAGCAGGTGCTCCGCGCGCAGGGCCGTTGGAACCTCGAAGAATTTCGCAACTGGTGATCAAGCTGCCCTTTGAACTTCAAGGCTCGCTGGTGCTCGGCAGCGCCTCGCCGCGGCGCCGCGAACTGCTGGCCGTGCTCGGAATACCCTACGACGTGCGGACCAGCGAAGCCGACGAATCCGCGCCCGACGGCCTGAGCGACGTCGAAACGGTTCGCTACGTGGCCCGCGCCAAAGCTGAAGCCCTTTTGGCCACGCGCTCCGAGGGCGAGGTGCTCCTCACGGCCGACACCGAAGTGTGGTACCAGGGCAAGCGCTTTGGCAAGCCCCGCGATTTGGCCCACGCCGAAGCAATGCTGCACACCCTCAGCGGCCAAACCCACCGGGTCATTACGGCGGTTTGTGCCACCGACGGCACGCGCTGGTCGCAGTTCGAGGCCGTCGCCGAAGTGCGCTTTCACCCGGTGAGTACCGAGTTTATTAACCACTACGTCCAAACGTTTAAGCCGTTGGATAAGGCGGGCGCCTACGGTGCCCAAGAGTGGTTTGGGCAGTTGGGCATTGCGCAGATTGTGGGGACGTTCGACAACGTCAAAGGCCTTCCGCTCGACACCGTCGTTGAGGCCTTGGAGCCCTGGTTGCGCAAGGCCTGACGCATTCCGCGTTTATCCCGATATTGCAGCCCATGCTTCGCGCCCTTACTCCCCTGCTCTTTCTCGTCGCCGCCCTCGTCGTTAACGTTCAAGTTTACGGCGACCGCAGCCTCGAAGGCAGCAACCAACTCATCCTGCTCGCCTCCGCCGGAATCGCCGCCCTCCTCGCCCCCAAGGACCGCAAAAACCAGCTGTGGGAGGGAATCCGAGGCACCATCTCCGACTCCACGAAAGCCATCCTCATCCTGCTCATGGTGGGCGCCCTCGCCGGCACTTGGATGGTCAGTGGAATCATTCCTACCCTGATCGTGTATGGACTTAAGCTGTTCACTCCGAGCACCTTTTTGCTCGCGGCCGCCGTACTGAGCGCCGCCGTGAGCCTGGCCACCGGCTCGTCCTGGTCCACCTCGGCCACCGTGGGCATCGCGCTCATGGGCATCGGGCAGAGCCTCGGCCTCGCTCCGGGCTGGATCGCGGGAGCCGTCGTTTCGGGCGCCTACTTCGGCGACAAAATGTCGCCCGTCAGCGACACCACCAACATCGCCGCGGCCATGGCGGGCGCCGAACTCACCGACCACATTCGCCACATGCTGTGGACGTCAGGACCCGCCATCCTCATTGCTTTGGCGGTCTTTGGCATCAAAGGCCTCAGCGCGAGCGAAGCGGGCGACCTCAGCCAGGTGGCCGTCATCTCCGAACTCCTGAGCGCCAAATTCACCGTCAGCCTTTGGCTGCTGCTGATCCCCGTAGTGAGCATTGTCCTGATTGCCCGCAACGTCGACGCCTTGGCCGCCATGGGCATCGGAACCCTTGCCGGCGCCCTCGCCGCCCTGTGGCTTCAGCCCAACATCGTTGCCGAAATCGCAGGGCACGACGGGCCCACGGCGTGGTACGAAGGCATCACCCAAGCCATGTACGGCAGCACCCAAATCGCCATCGACCACCCCATGCTCGCTGAACTGCTGAAAGGCAAAGGAATGGCCGGCATGCTCGGCACCGTATGGTTGATCCTTTGCGCCCTCACCTTTGGCGGAATTATGGACGCCGCGGGCTTCCTCGCGACGCTGACCCAGGGACTCTTGCGCGTTGCGCACGGCGCCGCAGGCCTCATTGGCGCAACGTTGGCCTCGTGCGGACTCTTGAACCTGACCGCTTCAGACCAGTACCTGGCCATCGTCGTTCCCGGGCGCATGTTTAAAAAGGCCTTTGAAGACCGTGGACTCAAACCCGAAAACCTCTCGCGCGCCCTCGAAGACTCGGGGACCGTTACGTCCGCCTTGGTGCCCTGGAACACCTGCGGGGCCTACCAATCCAGCGTGCTGGGCGTCGCGACCGGCGACTACTTCATGTACGCTATTTTCAACTGGATGAGTCCGCTCGTGAGCATGCTGCTTGCCGCCACCGGCTGGACCATTACCAGAACTTCTTCTGGCGCATCCACAGAACCATCGACCCCGCAATAAGGAGCATCAGGCCCCAAACCGCCGGGTAGGCCCAAGGCCATTCGAGCTCGGGCATCCAGGTGAAATTCATTCCGTACACGCCCACGACGAACGTCAAGGGCATAAAGACCGCTGAAAAAACCGTCAAAATGCGCATGACGTCGTTGGTCCGCTGGCCCACTGACGACAGGTAAAGGCTTTCCAGCGACTCGAGCAGGCTGCGCTGCGCGTCGAGGCGTTCGTAAATGGCTTGCACCTTGCCGCGTACGTCGCGCACGTAGGGCCGGTTTTCGCGCTTGATCAGCGGGTGCGTCGAGGCCTCCAAGCTGCTGAGCACGTCACGCAGGGGGGTGACGTGGCGGCGGAGCGCGCTCAGCTGCCGCTTGACCTTCAGGATTTTCACGACAATGCGTTGGCTGGGGCGGTGCACAACTTCAGTTTCGAGGGCGTCCAAGGCCGACTCCAGGTGGTCGAAATAGGCCTCATAAGGCCGGAGCACCGACTCGATCAAGCGCAAAAAAAGGTAGTCCGAACCCTTGGTGCGGATGAGTCCGCGCCCCGTGCTGAGGCGGTCTTCCACCCCCTCAAACAGCGAAAAATCGCCCAGCGAAACGACGCCCTGCGCGTGCACTACGAGCCCCACTTGGACAAACGCCACGGAATCCAGTTTTTCGGACCGGAGCGCATGGACGTCCACGTAAATCTGCTCGGGATACTCCTCAAGATTGGCTCGGGCCTCCGTATCAAGAAGGTCGGTGGCCACGTGCGGATGAAAGCCCCATTCCGCGACCGCTTTGCGCAGCCAGGCCTCAGACGGGGCCGCCGAAAGCGCCAGCCAGCGCACCTTATCGGCGCCGAACAGCGGGGGAACCTCATGGACCTCGTTCACGTCGGACCGCTGGATTTGGTCCGCGCCATAATCGATTAGGTGCATCATGAAATGAAGGTACGCTGAAGTCCGTACTTTTGCGCCCTATGCCCGTACTCAGCATCGTCATGCCGGCTTACAACGAAGCCGCCACCATTCACCTAATCCTCGACAAGGTGCGCGACTGCCGCATGCCCGAGGGCTGGACCAAGGAACTCATCGTCGTCAACGACTGCAGCAAAGACGGCACCGAGGAGGCCATCGAGCGCTACGCGTCGGCCAACCCCTCACTGCCCCTGACCTACCGCAAGCACGAAGTCAACCAAGGCAAAGGCGCCGCGCTGCACACCGGCATCGCCATGGCCACCGGCGACTACGTGGTGATTCAAGACGCCGACCTCGAGTACGACCCCAACGAATACGTCGCGCTGCTGCAGCCCGTGATTGACGGCCACGCCGACGTGGTGTTCGGTTCGCGTTTTATGGGCGGAAACGCCCACCGCATCCTCTTTTTCTGGCACTCCATCGGCAATAAGTTCCTGACCTTCCTCTCGAACATGTTCACCAACCTGAACCTGACCGACATGGAAACCTGCTACAAGCTGTTTCGCCGCGACCTTATTCAGTCGCTCCACTTGCGCGAAAACCGCTTCGGATTTGAGCCCGAAGTCACCGCCAAAATTGCCCGGGTGCCCAAGGTCCGCATCTACGAGGTCGGCATCAGCTACTACGGCCGCACCTTCGAAGAAGGCAAGAAAATCGGCTGGAAGGACGGCGTGCGCGCCATCTACTGCATCCTGAAGTACGGGGCGTTTAAGGCGAAGTAGGCTAACTGGCCAACTGGCTAATTGGCTAACTGGTTAACTGGCTAACTGGTTAACTGGCTAACTAGCTAATTGGCTAATAGGCTAATAGGCTAGTTAGCTAATTGGCTAGTTAGCTAAAAAAAAACCGCCCCGAAGGGCGGCCTTTTTTGTACCAGCTAAGGTTTACTTCACCTCTTCGAAGTCGACGTCGGTCACGTCGTCGGCCGCGTTGGCCGATCCCGCGCCTGGGCCGTTGGCGTCTCCGCCGGCGGCGCCCTCCTGCTGGGCCTTGTACATCTCTTCAGAAGCGTTCTTCCAGGCCTCGTTGATCTGCTCCATGGCGGCGTCGATGGCGCTGATCTCTTGGCTGGCGTGGGCCTTCTTCAGGTTCTCGAGCGAAGACTCAATGGCGCCTTTCTTGTCGCCGAGCTTGTCGCCAAACTCGCTGAGCTGCTTCTCGGTTTGAAAGATCATTTGGTCGGCGGCGTTCAGCTTGTCGACGCGCTCCTTGGCGAGCTTGTCGGCGTCGGCGTTGGCCTCGGCCTCCTTCTTCATCTTCTCGATTTCTTCTTGGCTTAAGCCTGAAGAAGCCTCGATGCGGATCTTTTGCTCCTTGCCGGTAGCCTTGTCCTTGGCGCTCACATTCAAAATACCGTTGGCGTCGATGTCAAACGTAACCTCGACCTGGGGCACACCGCGGGGTGCGGGCGGAATTCCGTCCAAGTGGAACCGACCGATGGTCTTGTTGTCTTTAGCCATGGGGCGCTCGCCCTGCAGAATGTGGATTTCCACGCTCGGCTGGTTGTCGCTGGCCGTGCTAAACACCTCCGATTTTTTGGTCGGAATCGTCGTGTTCGACTCGATCAAGCGCGTCATCACGCCGCCCATCGTCTCAATGCCGAGTGAAAGCGGCGTAACGTCCAGCAGCAGTACGTCTTTGACGTCGCCGGCGAGCACACCGCCTTGGATAGCGGCACCGATGGCCACCACCTCGTCGGGGTTAACGCCCTTGTTGGGTTCCTTGCCGAAGAACTTCTTCACAGCGTCCTGCACCGCGGGGATGCGGGTGGAACCGCCCACCATGATCACCTCGTCGATGTCGCTGGTGCTGAG
>JBEGTJ010000089.1:0-5515 GCA_041179465.1 Bacteroidota bacterium
AGCGGAGGACCAATGAGGTGGACTCGAAATTCACGCCATTGACCGTCAGCGAACGGACGATCGATAGAGTAGGTGGTGCGGGTATCTATGCAAAATTGATGAATGAAGTTTTCATAGCTGCGACGACTAATAAAGTGTGTGTTATTTTTAGTCAGCACGCCGGCTTTTTCGACCCACACTTCGCCCTGGCCATTCACCAAAATTTCGGTAATGGCCGCGTCCGCCAATACAGAGGTGAGCGGTCCAAAGCCAAGAATTTCTGATTCCAGTCGTGGTCAAATGGGCTCAAAAAATGGGTTGGGTATCAAAAAACTGAACGTTCGCTACCATCGAGCCAACCTCGCCAACGAGCCAACTTTACCAACCTTGCCGCAGGCCAATGGCCTGCTCACTCCCACTCCAGCCTGAGCCCCAGCTTGACCCAGCGGCCTGGCAAGGGGACGTTGGCGCGGTCCACCACCGTTTGGTCGAACAGGTTCATGGTGTCGGCAAAGAGCAGCAGCTCGCCAAGGCGGTAGCTCGCGCGCAGGTCGACGGTGGCAAAAGGGCGGTAGGGCGTGGTGCTTCCGTCGGGGAGCACGTAGGAACCTGCGCGGTCTTGGCCGACGACGACGAGTCCGCACTGAAACGGCAAAAGGGACCCTGAAGCGCGGAGGGCGGAATTCCAAGTGAGCTGCACGCGCCGCGCCAGGTAGTCAAGGGCATAAATCGACAGTCCGTTCACGTCGCTTGCAGTGTGGCCGGCGAACTGCGCGCGGGCGGACCAGGAGCCGTGGTAGGTTCCGTGCGCCTCGAGCTCGAGTCCGCGGATGCGCACCGAAGTCACGTTGTCGGCCTGGAGCACTGAGTTGCCGTCGACGTTTCGGTAGATCCAATCGATCAGGTGGGTTCCGCGCCGCTCGTAGGCGGTCAGGCGGGCGCCCGTTCCGCCGCCGCGGGTCCAGACCAGCCCGGCCTCGGTATTCCACGCGTACTCGGGCTGCAGGTTGGCGGACCCCTGCGCGCCGCCCAGTCGGTAGTACAGGTCGGTGAAGGTGGGCAGGCGAAAGCTGCGGTTCACGCTGGCGAGCGCCGTGACGTGGTCTTCGTTGCGGTCCAGCACGCGGTGTTCGACGCCCAGGTTGGGCAGCCAGTCTAGGCCGTAGCGGTTGTTGACGTTGAGGCGCAGGTCGGCCTGCACCAGGGTGCGTGCGGCCCCCGCGTAGCGCAGGCTGCCAAAAATTCCGGCGTTTCGGCGTGCGTCAAAATGCGCGTAGCGCCCCCAGTTGGTCACCAAGGTGTCGGTTTGGAGTTCGCCCAGCACGCTGCTGGCGACCTCGTCGTGGCGCGCGTCGAGTCCCGCAAAACCGCTTAGGACGCGGGTTGGGCCGTTGGGCGAGTTCACTACGACTTCGCCGCCGTAGCTGCGGTTGCGGTGCACGTTGGCTCCGGTGTACCAGCTCGGCGTCACGGTCGAATCGGTTACGTGAATCCAGCGACCCTGCACGTAGGGCATGTAGTAGTTAGGGTGCTGGCGGAACAGCTCGTAGCGGTCTTCGAGCTGGCGCACAAATACGTTGGCTTGGAGCCGGCGCAGGCGGTAGTTCAGCGAGGCGTTCAGCGACCTAAGGTGCTCAAACTGGGTGGGGTAGGCAAAGCTGTAAAAGCCCTGGGCACCAAACATTTTAACCGAGTAGCCGAGTTGCGCGCGGAGCAGTCCCCATTCGCCCTCCGTGCCGAGGTGGCGCTGGGCCTTCAGGTATGCTTGCCACGTGGCGAAGTCGGAATTCGTGAAGGCACCGTCGGCCGCCGCGTAGCTCACGTCGAGGCGCGAAGCAAAGAGCTTGGTTCGGCGCAGCGGCACGCCCCCGGCGGCGCGGGTGTAGCCAAAGGCACCGGCAGAGGCGCTCGCGTACCCTCGGCCGCTTTGGGCATCAATCGTGGTCAGTTCAAGCACCCCCGCAAAGGCAAAGGGTCCGTAGCGATAGGAGCCTCCGCTGGGCAGCACCGAAACCGCCTCGATGGCCTCAACGGGCACCGGAAGCGTCGCGCTGTGGTGCCCCGTCTGGGGATCTGAATAGGGAATGCCGTCGACCACCACGTGCACTTGGTCAAAGGTGGATCCGCGCACCGACAAGTCAGACTGCACGTCGTTGAGCCCCCGGCTGCGCACGTCCAAGCTCGAGAGGTAGGCCTCAAACGCCTCGGGCGCGTGCTGCACCGGCATCACCGGATTCAGCCGAACTTCGTGCACCGTGTGCCCCACCGGCCTCGGAACCACCCGAACTTCGTTCAGCCGAACCTCTGAAGAAAGCGTGTCTTTGGGGGCCGCACCTGCAGCGGGCGCCGATTGCCCAAAGCCCTGAAGGCTTGCGGCGAGTCCGGCAAAAAGGGTCCAACGGGTCATGCGGCAAAGGTAGCGCGGGGGTTTAGCCCCGTTTCTCGCCTACATCTTTTTGAAAAATCCAGATTTTATAATTTCAAACGCCCTATTCCTCATCGCTGCCCGCGAAGCCCTGGAACTCCGACTGGGTCATGGTTAGGTTCAGCAGCTTGCCGTCGTCGAACAGCACGCCCACCTTCACGATCGGTTGGTCGCTGTCAGAAACCCACACGCTGCCCTGCTCAAACGAATCGTAGAAGCGGTCGTAGTAGTTTTTGCAGGCCCACTTCAGCACGCCCTGTCCGCCGCCCTCGTTGAGCTCCACAGACACGTAGGGCCGGGCGCCCTCGGTTTGCGGGTAAAATACCGTGTACGACACCAGCGGAGTTACGTTTTTCAGCGTCACCGACACCTTGCTCGAGTCGCGCTCCACCGTACGCGGACGGTACTGAACGTTGGTCACCAGCTGCTGCCAGGTCGAGTCCAGCTTAGACACCGCGTCGGCGACCGGAGGCATAAAGCGGTACACCGGAATGGCGTCGAGCGCCACCGTGCCGATTTTGCCGTTGGGCTGCACGTTGGTGCTGATGTTTACTATGGCGTCGGCAAGCCAGAAGCTGTAGTTTCCATCGCCGTCGTTGATGATGTTGTGGTTCCTGCCCAGGCTGTCGACCTTCACCTTCAAGTCCTTGACCTTAAAGTTCTCGTAGGCCACATACCACACCACGTCTTGGTTGGTGGCGTCGAGGTGCCCCACGTTGACCAGCACCGACTCGTTGCTGTCAAGCCCCACTCGGTAGGTGTCGGCGCTCACCGAGTCGGCCGCCGTAAGCCCCGTTTCGGCAAAAAACGCACTTGTGGGGCGCATTAGCCACTCGTAGGGCGTCGCGGTCTTGGCCAGCGGAACCTTTTTCACGTCTGCCTTTTGCGCGCTGAGCACGCCACTGAAGCCCAAAACCAGGGCGAGGAGGGGGAGTTTGGTGTTCATAAACGGAATGTACAATTCAGAATTAATGGATAACGAATATCGTTGGTGAATAAATAATTAATCTTTCTCGTTGCATCAATGAAGTACCCATTTAAATTCGTAATTAATGAAGTTGATTAAGGTCGTCGCTGGAGTTGTACGCAACGGATCCAAATTCCTTTGTGTACAACGTGGACCTCATAAGTTCCCCTACATCAGCGAGAAATGGGAGTTCCCAGGAGGGAAAATTGAAGAAGGCGAGAGCCCTGAAGGTGCATTAATTAGAGAACTCAAGGAAGAATTAGAGCTTGAAGTGATCAATTTGAGTTATTTAATCACCGTTGATCATGTTTATCCGGACTTTCGAATTGTGATGGACACATTTATTTGTGATACAGCGAGTATCGAATTTCAGCTTTCAGAGCATCAGGCCGGTATTTGGTTGTCTCAAGATGATTTGGTTGAATTAGATTGGGCGGCCGCAGATGTACCGATTGTAAAGGCCCTTAAGAATGTTTGATTCATCGTTCAATCAAGGCCTTCAGTATTCCTTTATTGAGAAAAATGAGCATTCGGTATCCTACAAGTCCAGGGTCCTTACGAATGATCGAAAGAGAGATCTCAAAGTACTTAGTGCCATTCAATTTGAACTAAGACAATGTAAATCATTTTTTTGGAGCGTTGCATTCGCCACCAGTGGAGGAGTGCAATCGATTCTTTCAGAATTAATTGCGCTTGAAGCTAAGGGGACAAAAGGCAGAATCTTATTGTCAACCTATCAAACATTTACCCAGCCTGAGGCTCTGAAGAAATTGATGAAATTCAGCAACCTTGAGGTACGGCTTATGACTGAAGACATAGAGCGAGCCCATTGGAAGGGATTTGTGTTTGAGCATGAATCAAGTTATGCGGTCATCGTGGGGAGTTCCAACCTCACAGAGGCAGCACTCAGTACGAATCGCGAACTTAATGTTGAGCTCCACATGAAAGAGGAGAGTTCACTCTTTATGGAGCTGAACTACGAGTTTGATCTTGACTGGAATCGTTCGCACGAGTTAACTCCTCAGTTCTTAGAGCGCTACCAATTGGCGTGGGTAAAGCAGTTTGTGTCGAGGACACAGCGCGAAGTATTGTCACTTGGGCAAAGTGTGGTGCCTAATCAAATGCAGCAGGAAGCATTAGAAAGGTTGAAGGAAGTTCGCTTAGAGGGCCACGATCGGGCACTAGTGGTTTCTGCAACAGGTACTGGCAAGACATTTCTTGCGGCATTTGATGTTCATGCTTTCCAGGCAAAGAAGCTTTTGTTCGTGGTTCATCGCGAAAACATAGCGCGAAGGGCACTTGAGACATTTGAAATCGTCCACGGCACCTCGTTAAAAATGGGGCTCTATACCGGGGGACGATTCGATCACGATGCGGATTTTCTCTTTGCCACCGTACAAACTTTAGCTCGAGATAAGCACCTGCAGCAGTTTCAGCCTGAGCATTTTGATTACATCGTAATTGACGAGGCCCATCGGTCTGGTGCAGCTCAGCATCTCAAGGTAATGCGTCACTTCAAGCCAAAATTCATGCTTGGAATGACGGCCACTCCAGAGCGTTCAGACGGTTTCAATGTTTTCGCAGAGTTCAATCACGTCATTGCCTATGAA
Source organism: Bacteroidota bacterium (assembly GCA_041179465.1). Classification (GTDB taxonomy): domain Bacteria; phylum Bacteroidota; class Bacteroidia; order Flavobacteriales; family Schleiferiaceae; genus TMED14. The sequence goes on from JBEGTJ010000089.1 coordinate 4,982, forward strand.
ATACGTCTCAAGCAAGCATTAGAAGCTGAAATTCTGAGCACGTTTCACTACTTCGGTATTGAAGGTATTGAGGTAGAGGGGTACGGAAGAGTTGGTGGTTTCAATGAGCTTGAACACGAACGTCGGGTTGATCACATCATCGAGCAAATTACCAAGTATGGTGCAGACCAACCGCGAATTCGAGGATTGATGTTTTGCTCGCGGCAAGAAGAGGCTAAGGCCTTGTCCTTGAGTCTTAATGCTCGAGGCGTTCGCTGTTTGGCGTTAACGGGAAACGATTCTGAAGATGCTCGGGAAGCAGCAATTAAGCGTTTGGAGTCAGATGACCTTGATTCACTGGATTACCTCTTGGTGGTCGACATTTTTAATGAAGGAATTGACATTCCAAAGATTAACCAGGTCGTGATGCTAAGGCCGACGGAGTCCGTGATTGTGTTCGTGCAGCAGCTTGGTCGTGGCTTGCGAAGGGCTCCTGGAAAGGACTTTTTAACAGTGATCGATTTTATTGGGAATTACGCGAATAACTTCATGATT
>JBEGTJ010000090.1:0-5243 GCA_041179465.1 Bacteroidota bacterium
GAGAACCAGTTACCAGAAACCATTTACTAAAGTCCAAACGCCTTCTTGATCGAATCCACGGCGTCGAGTTTTTCCCAGGTGAAGAGCTCCACCTTCATGGTCTTGACTTCGATGCCCTTGTCGGTCGGACGCTTGAACTGCTTCTCCACGATTTGCGGAGCGCGGCCCATGTGTCCGTAGGCGGCCGTCTCCGAGTAAATCGGGCTGCGGAGGCCAAACTTGGTCTCGATTCCGTAGGGGCGAAGGTCAAAGAGCTTCTGCACGCGCTCGGCAATCGCGCCGTCGGCGAGCTTCTTGCCGTCGGCTCCGCGCACCGCCGCCGTGCCGTAGGTGTTCAGGTAGAAGCCCACAGGCTCCGCCACACCAATCGCGTAGGCCAGCTGTACGAGAACCTGCTTGGCCACACCTGCGGCCACCAAGTTTTTGGCTACGTAGCGCGCCGCGTAGGCCGCGGAACGGTCCACCTTCGAGGGATCCTTGCCGCTGAAGGCTCCGCCGCCGTGGGCGCCCTTTCCGCCGTAGGTGTCGACGATGATTTTGCGCCCCGTCAAACCGGTGTCGCCGTGCGGTCCGCCAATTACGAACTTGCCCGTCGGGTTGATCAGGTAGCGCACGTCGGCGTTAAACAAGCGCTGCACGCGGCGCGGCAATTGCTTTTTAATGCGCGGAATCAGGTAGCGCTTGATGTCCGCCGTGATGCGATCCTGCATCGGCTTCTCGTCGGCGAAGTCGTCGTGCTGGGTCGAAATGACAATGGTGTCGATGGCCTCGGGCACGTTGCGGTCGCTGTAGCGAATGGTCACTTGGCTCTTGGCGTCTGGGCGCAGGTACTTCATCACCTTGCCCTCTTTGCGGATCGCGGCCAGCTCGCGAAGCAGCAAGTGGCTCAATTCCAAGGCCAGCGGCATGTAGGTGTCGGTCTCGTCGGTGGCGTAACCGAACATAATGCCCTGGTCGCCCGCGCCCTGCTCTTCTTTTGAAGCGCGGTCTACCCCTTGGTTGATGTCGGGCGATTGCTCGTGGATGGCGCTGAACACGCCGCAGGAGTTGGCCTCAAACATGTACTCGGACTTGGTGTATCCGATGCGGCGAATCACCTCGCGGGCAATTTCGCCGGCGTCGATGTAGGTGCGCGACTTGACTTCGCCCGCCAGCACCACTTGCCCCGTGGTTACCAGGGTTTCGCAGGCAACTTTCGAATCGGGATCAAAGGCGAGAAAGTGGTCGACAAGCGCGTCCGAAATTTGGTCGGCGACTTTGTCGGGGTGTCCTTCAGAAACGGACTCAGAGGTAAATAAGTAGCTCATAGCAACAGTTTTAAATCTGCGTGCTTCGGAATCCTACTGCGGTAAGGTGCTGCTGCGCCGGACAATGGTCCACCGGTTTAGCATTTTTTACCGTGGTTGCAATCGGACAAATCCTTCCACGCGCCGCAAAGGTAGGTACGCCACGCCGTACGCCAACGGATGATTAAAAAACTCCAGGGATTGACCGATGCAAACCAAGGTGACGTGAACTAACTTTGCAGCGCTTATCCAGAAAGACTGAGGGACGGGCCCGTTGACGTCTTGGCAACCCTAAAAACCCTGTAGGGTGCCAACTCCCGCTGCCAAAGCCGCAAGGCCGAGGTGGAAAGATGAGATTGCGACCGCCCCGCGCGTCCCAAGAGTCCTTCTGCACAAGCGCAACGAACGAAGGACCATGCATCCACTCCAACTCATTGCCCGCGAACGCATCCTCATCTTGGACGGCGCCATGGGCTCTATGCTCCAAGAATACCGCCTCGACGAGGCGGGCTACCGCGGCGCGCGCTTCGCCGACTGGGGGCATCCGCTCAAAGGCAACAACGACCTGCTCAACCTGACCCAGCCGCAAATCGTCGAAGAGATCCATGCCAAGTACTTTGCCGCCGGGGCCGACCTCGTAGAGACCAATACGTTTAACGCACAGACCGTGTCGATGGCCGACTACGGAATGGAGTCCCTCATTCGCGAGCTCAACCTCGCCGGAGCCCAGCTGGCCCGCAAGGCCGCCGACGCCTACAGTACGCCCGACAAGCCCCGGTTTGTGGCCGGCGCCATCGGCCCCACCAACCGCACCCTCAGCCTGAGCCCTGACGTGAACCGTCCGGCCTACCGCGCCATCACCTTTGACGAGCTGGCGACCGCCTATCAAGAGCAGGCCGAAGCCCTGATCGAGGGTGGGGTGGACGTGCTTTTGGTTGAAACCATCTTCGACACCCTCAACGCCAAGGCGGCTCTCTATGCGATTCAGGACGCCTTCGCGGCGACGGGCAAAGAGGTTCCGATTATGATCAGCGGAACCATCACCGACGCCAGCGGCCGCACCCTCAGCGGGCAAACCACTGAGGCCTTCTTGATCAGCATGAGCCATATGCCCTTGCTCAGCATCGGCCTGAACTGCGCCCTCGGAGCCAAAGACCTGCGCCCCTACTTGCAAACGCTGGCGGCCAACACGCCCTTCCTCATCAGCGCCTACCCCAACGCGGGCCTGCCCAACGCCTTTGGCGGCTACGACGAAACGCCCTCGCAAATGGCCGACGCCGTGACCGAATACCTCGACCTCGGAATCGTCAACATCCTCGGCGGTTGCTGCGGTACCACCCCCGACCACATCCGCGAATTCGCCGCCCGCGCCGCCGGCCGCGCTCCCCGAATCCCCCAGGCCCTATGAAGCTCAGCGGACTCGAACCCCTAGTCATCACGCCGGCGACCAACTTCGTCAACGTCGGCGAGCGCACCAACGTCACCGGATCGCGCAAATTCCTGCGCCTCATTCAAGAAGGCAAGTACGACGAGGCCCTCGACATCGCCCGCGACCAGGTCACTGGCGGAGCCCAAATCCTCGACGTCAACATGGACGAAGGCATGCTCGACGGCGTCGAGGCCATGACCACCTTCCTCAACCTGATCGCCTCCGAACCCGACATCGCGCGCATCCCCATCATGATCGACTCGTCGAAGTGGGAAATCATCGCGGCCGGCCTCAAGTGCGTCCAGGGCAAGGCCGTCGTAAACTCCATCTCGCTCAAGTCGGGCGAGGCCGAGTTCCTCTACCAGGCGCGCCACTGCCGCCGCTTCGGAGCCGCCGTCATCGTCATGGCCTTCGACGAGCAGGGCCAGGCCGACTCCTACGACCGCCGCGTCGAAATCTGCCAGCGGGCCTACCGCTTGCTGGTGGCCGACGGATTCCCCGCCGAGGACCTCATCTTCGACCCCAACATCTTCCCCGTCGCCACGGGCATGGAGGAGCACCGCCGCAACGCCCTCGACTTCTTTGAGGCCACGGCCTGGATCAAAAAAAACCTGCCCGGCGCCAAGGTGAGCGGTGGCGTGTCCAACGTCAGCTTCAGCTTTCGCGGCAACGACCACGTGCGCGAAGCCATGCACGCCTGCTTTCTCTACCACGGAATCCAGCACGGCATGGACATGGGCATCGTCAACCCCGGCCAGCTCGTCGTCTACGAACAAATTGAGGCGGAACTCCGCGACCGCATCGAAGACGTGCTCCTCGACCGCCGCGACGACGCGACTGAGCGCCTGCTCAGCTACGCCGAAAACGTCAAGGGCGCCGGCCAAGTCCGCCAAAAAGACGAGTCGTGGCGTGAGCTCCCCATCGACGCGCGCATCGAGCACAGCCTAGTCAACGGCCTGGATGCCTTTGTGGAACAGGACGCCGAAGAGGCCATGAAGGCCCTGGGCAGCCCCCTCGCGGTGATTGAGGGTCCGCTCATGCGCGGAATGAACGTGGTCGGAGACCTCTTTGGCGCTGGCAAAATGTTCTTGCCGCAGGTGGTGAAGTCGGCCCGAGTCATGAAGCGCGCGGTGGCTTGGCTCGAGCCCCACTTTGCGGCTGAATCGGCCGCCGCCGGAACGGCTCCGCGCAAGCAGGGCAAAATCCTGATGGCGACGGTCAAGGGCGACGTGCACGACATCGGCAAGAACATCGTCGGCGTGGTCCTGCAGTGCAACAACTTCGAGGTCATTGACTTGGGCGTTATGGTTCCGCCGCAGAAAATCCTCGATGCGGCCCGCGAACACGGCGTCGACGCCATCGGGCTCAGCGGACTCATCACGCCGTCCCTCGACGAAATGGTGTTTTTGGCTAGCGAAATGAAGCGCCAGGGCTTTGCGATTCCGCTGCTGATTGGCGGAGCCACCACTTCGCGCGCCCACACCGCCGTCAAAATTCAGCCGGTCTACGACGGCCCACTCGTGCACGTCAACGACGCGTCGCGTGCGGTTCCGGTGGTACAAAAACTTCTGAGTACCGAGGCAGCCGACTACAGCGCCGAGGTGCGCGCCGACTACGAGCGCTTGCGCGAGCAGTACGCCAGCCGCAGCGCCGAGCGCCGTTTTACCGGCATCGAGCAGGCTCGTGCCCAGCGCTACCAGCCCGACTTCAGCGCCAAGCCCGCCGCGCCCAAGCAGTACGGCGTGTTCCCCCTGCGCGACTACCCCCTCGAAGACCTGGTGCCCTACATCGACTGGACGCCTTTCTTTCAGGCATGGGACCTGCACGGCAAGTACCCGCGCATCCTCAGCGACGACGTGGTGGGCGCCCAGGCCAAGTCCCTCTTTGACGACGCCCAGGTCATGCTGCGGCAGATGGTCGCCGAAAAGTGGATTACGGCCCACGGCGTCTACGGATTCTTCCCGGCGCGCCAGGACGGAGACGACGTCGCCGTGACCACGCCGAACGGGGAGCGCCGCTTCCTCACCCTGCGCCAGCAGGGCCAAAAGGCCGAGGGCCAGCCCTACCTGGCCTTGGCGGACTTCATCGATCCGGCGGGCAGCGACACCCTGGGCCTCTTCGCGGTGACCACAGGCCACGGAGTGGACGAGCGCACCCAAGCCTTCAAGGACGCCCACGACGACTACCGTGCCTTGATGCTTCAGGCGCTGGCCGACCGCCTCGCCGAGGCCTTTGCCGAGCGCCTCCACCAGCGCGTGCGCACCGAATTCTGGGGCTACGCCGCCGACGAACAGCTTCCCAACGACGCCCTGATTGCAGATGAGTACCAAGGAATCCGCCCGGCCCCTGGCTACCCGGCCTGCCCCGACCACCTTGAGAAAGACCTGCTGTTTGAACTGCTCGACGCCGAGCGCCATACCGGCATTCACCTCACCGAATCCAAGGCCATGTACCCCACGGCCGCGGTCAGCGGATACTACTTCGCGCACCCCGAGGCCAAGTACTTCGGACTCGCCAAAATCGACCGC
>JBEGTJ010000091.1:0-5022 GCA_041179465.1 Bacteroidota bacterium
ATGGCGCCAAAAAAATCGGTTTCTCCGGGTTTTAGGACAAAAAGGGGAGCGAGGGAGCCGTGCGTCCGTAGGGCCTGCTGCATTCCGCGCAGGAGCACGACCGAGTCCTCGGCGAGCAGCGTGCGGTGGCGCCAAGGCAAGGATTCAAGGTCCTCGTCGTCGGCTTCGAGGAGCCACTGGGCCGGGCGGTCGGTCATGCCGGCGAGGGCCCGCTCGGCTGAAGCGATGATGGAACGGCGCGAACCCCACGCGACCGTCGCGGCCATGAATCCCACGACTTCTGCGCTCACCGGGTCGTCGGCAAAGCGCCGCGGAAGCAGGAGGGGATCGGAGGCTACGAATTCGGGCCGTTCCACCCGGTCGGCCCATTCCAAAAGGAGGTCGGCTACGCCCATGCTCCGTCCTGCAGGTGCAGCCGGCGGTCGGCGCGCGCCGCAAGCCAATCCGAGTGCGTCACCACCACCACCGACACGTTCCAGGTGCTGCGAGCCTCGGCGAGCAGTGAATAAAGTTCCTCGGAACGCGCCCGGTCGAGGTTGCCTGAAGGCTCGTCGGCGAGCAGCACTTTCGGCCGGTTGATGAGGGCGCGTGCGATGGCCACGCGCTGCTGTTCGCCGCCGCTCATGGCGTCGGGGCGGTGCTTGAGTCGCTGCGTAAGGTCCAGACGTTCAGCCAATTCATGGGCAACATCCTCGGCTTCGCGCGCCGGCCTGCCGGCAATGAGGGCGGGGAGCACGATGTTCTCGAGCGCCGTCAATTCAGGCATTAAATGGTGGAACTGAAACACCAGTCCGAGTTCCTGATTGCGAAAGCGGTCCAGCGCGGAACCCTGGGTAGGGTAGGGAGCGCCCGCAAAGCGCAGCTGGCCGAAATCCGCTTGATCGAGGCCCGCCAGCAGGTGAAGTAGGGTGGACTTGCCCGAGCCGCTCGCGCCCGTGATGGCGACAAACTCCGATTCAAAAAGCTCGAAATCAAGGTTCTGTAAAACCTTTAGGCTTCCGTAGCTCTTGCAAAGGTGTTCGGCTTGAATTAAGGGCTTCATGCCTCAAAAGTAGGCTGAAATCCGAGGTCTGCGGCGTACTTTTGCGCCGACTCTTCGCAACCTAAGAACCTCCTTCCATGAACCTTCACGAATACCAAGGCAAAGAAATTTTAGCCGGATACGGCGTGCGCATTCAGCGCGGAATCGTGGCGACGACGCCCGACGAAGCGGTCGCAGCGGCCAAGCAACTCACCGAACAAACCGGAACCGGTTGGCACGTGGTCAAGGCGCAGGTTCATGCGGGCGGACGAGGCAAAGGCGGCGGCGTAAAGCTGGCCAAAAACCTCGACGAAGTGCGCGAGCGCGCCGAGCAAATCATCGGAATGATGCTGGTGACCCCCCAAACTTCGGCCGAAGGAAAAAAAGTGCATCAGGTGCTCATCGCAGAAGACGTCTACTACCCGGGCGAGTCGCCGACCGCGGAGTTCTACATGTCGGTCCTTCTCGACCGCGCCGCAGGATGCCCGATGATCATGTACAGCCCCGACGGCGGAATGGACATCGAAGAGGTGGCTGAGAACCACCCGGAGCGCATTTTCACCGAGCACATCGATCCGTCGGTGGGATTTCAGGACTTCCAGGCGCGCCGCATTGCGTTCAATTTGGGCTTGAGCGGTTCCGCCATGAAGGAAATGATCAGCTTTGTCAAGAGCCTCGTCAAGGCCTACCAAGGTGCAGATGCCTCGCTGTTTGAAATCAACCCGGTCCTCAAGACCAGCGACAACCTCATTATGGCCGTAGACGCCAAGGTGGTGCTCGACGACAACTCCCTGTTCCGTCACCCCGATTTGGCCGCGCTTCGCGACACGCGCGAAGAAGACCCCACCGAGGTGCGCGCCGGAGAAGTCGGCCTGAATTTCGTAAAGCTCGACGGCAACGTGGGCTGCATGGTCAACGGGGCGGGGCTTGCGATGGCCACCATGGACATCATCAAAATGGCGGGCGGCAACCCCGCCAACTTCCTTGATGTGGGCGGAACCGCCGACGCCCAGCGCGTGGAAACGGCCTTCCGCATCATTTTGGAAGACGCCAACGTGAAGGCCATTCTCGTCAATATTTTTGGCGGAATTGTGCGCTGCGACCGCGTAGCCCAAGGTATTGTCGATGCGTACCGTTCCATCGGAGAAATTCCGGTGCCCATCATCGTTCGCCTTCAGGGAACCAATGCCGCTGAAGCCAAGAAGCTCATTGAAGACAGCGGCCTGAAGGTGTACTCGGCCATCATGCTTCAGGAAGCCGCTGACCTGGTTCGCCAGCACGTCAGCTAAGGGAACGCCGCATGCACGCGCTTGAGCTCGCTTCGGCGCTGCTGAACGGGGGCTACGCTCTGGGTCTTGCGTACCGCAAGCGCTGGGCGTGGCCCCTTGGCTTTTTAGGGACGCTGCTCGCCGTTTCGGTCATGCTTCAGTCCAAGCTCTACGCGGAATCGCTGCTCAACTTGACGTACGCGGCAATGGCCCTGCTCGGTTGGTTGGCTTGGTCTCCTGCGGGGCGATTCTCTTGGACCGCCCGGCCCCTTCGCGACGCGGGCTGGGCTGTGGGTGCCGCCGTTTTAACCGCCTGGCTCATGCGTTCCTGTACCGACAATCCGCGGCCTATCTGGGACGCCGTTCTCTTCTCGGGCGGACTTCTCGCGACCTGGTGGCAGGTCTGCGGCGAGCGTTGGAACTGGCCGCTCTGGACCGTCCTTAACCTCGCGGGGCTGTACGTATACGCCGACCTTGGGCTCGAAATTTATGCGGCCTACAGCGGACTGATGGCGCTGGCGGCCGTTTGGGGCTGGTACCGATGGAGCGTTCGCTAAAACGCGGCTAGCCAGGAGGCAATCGCTTGCCAGCAGTCCGGAGCAATGCCGTGGCCCATTCGGAATCGCTGGACCTCCAAGGTCGATCCGCGGCCTTGGGCGCGTTCGTAGCTCGGCACCGAAAGGGATGGCGGAATGACTCCGTCTTCGTCGCCAACTGCGGCGAGGTGGGGCAAATCAGGGTCGGGGTTCCACGTCAGGTCGTCCGCAAACCAGTCCATCGGGGCGTAGCTCGCCATGGCCACGCATCCCGAAATCAATTCCGGCCGGCTCAGCGCCAGGGCATTGGACATGATTCCGCCCTGCGAAAAGCCAAAGAGCACCGGCTTGGTTCCCGATCGTTCGAGGGCCTCCGTCAGGGAATTCATGCTTTCGCGCACTTGACCGGCGTCCATGTGGCGCACGCCGTTCGCATCAAAATGAAGGTCGTACCAAGCGAATCCACCTTGATCCAAAGGCCGAGGTGCGCGCAGCGAGCGCACGGTCCAATCGCGCGGAAGCAAACGGGCTAAGCCAAACAAGTCGCCTTCGTGGCTGCCGTACCCGTGCAGAAACCACAATTCACGGCGTGCAGGGCCCTCGGCCTCGCGCACCTGGGCAGCGTGCAGTGCGTTCACCGTTCAATGTCCCAGGTTAGGTCAGCGAGCAGGCGGATCGAATGCACAAAATCCAAAGCGGGGCGCCGGGACAGCGACCATTCTTCGGGGCTGAGCATGGATAAAATGTGTTCGCCTTCGGCGCGGCGGTACAAGTGGTACACGTGGTTGATCACCGGCTTAAAGCTCATTTTGGCGCCGTACACCCATTCCGAAACTTCGCGGCGCCGCTGAATGGCCTTGGCTTGTCGATGATCTATCGCCTCGACCTGGCCACGATCGCAAACGGTGGCAGCGAGCTTTTTGGTTTCAAACAAGTCATCTGGACATCACTGGCAATGGCCGCCGCGGCAGCAGTGGTCATCTATGTTCCTAGCCACTTGTTCCTGCGTCGCTATGTATATGTGTCGATGCTGATTGGCGCGGTGCTGTTGCTTTCACCGATGCTGCCAGTGATTGGAAAGACCATCAACGGCGCCAGGCTTTGGTTGTCGATCGGCGGGCTAACCTTTCAGCCGGGTGAGCTAGCCAAGATTGCCCTGACCATTTTCTTCGCCGGCTATTTGGTCAACCGTCGCGAATCACTCGCCGTGGTTGGTCGCAAAATTCTTGGCATTCGAATTCCTCGTGCCCGCGAACTTGGCCCGATCGTAATGATCTGGGCGGCCAGCCTCTTGGTGCTGATCGTGCAGCGCGACCTGGGAACATCGCTGTTGTATTTTGGCATTTTCATCGTGCTGATTTATGTCGCCACCGGCCGATCGATCTATGTGATCGTGGGCATGGGCATGTTCTTGACCGGCGCGCTGGTTGCCAGCCGACTGATGGATTACGTTTCGGGTCGAATCGACTCTTGGCTAAACCCGTTCTCGCAAGAAAACTACGACGCCATTGGCGGCAGCTATCAGTTGGCTCAGGGCATCTTCGGAATGGCCCACGGCGGCATTCAGGGAACCGGCCTCGGCGGCGGAATTCCGCAGTTGGTGCCACTTGCCGAGAGCGACTTTATCTTTGCTTCGCTAGCCGAAGAACTTGGCCTGGTTGGCGTGTTTGCAATCTTGACCCTTTACCTACTGTTGGTAGCCCGCGGAATCAGAATCGGCTTTAGCCACCCAGATGATTTCTCGAAGCTGCTCGCAACTGGTCTGGCATTCTCGATCGCGCTTCAGTGCTTCATCGTTATCGGTGGCGTAACCCGCGTTGTGCCACTGACCGGTCTAACCACCCCGCTTTTGGCAGCCGGTGGTTCATCGCTGATTGCCAACTGGATCATCATCGGTCTGCTGCTGCGCATCTCTGACAGCGCTCGCCTAGGCAGTTCGACCGGCGACAACTCGCGAGGTGTCGCATGAACCGCGAGCTAAAACGCATCAGCATTTTGATCTTCTTGATGTTCCTGAGCCTGTTTGTGGCAACCACCGGCATTCAGGTAATTGGCGCCGATTCATACACGGCCGACCAGCGCAACGTTCGCTCGATCTATGACGGCTACAAGACTCAGCGCGGTGCAATCTTGGTCGACAACAAGGCCATTGCAATCAGCAAGCGCTCAGACGATGTCTACAGATTCCAGCGCACTT
>JBEGTJ010000092.1:0-4946 GCA_041179465.1 Bacteroidota bacterium
AAGAGCTCCTCGACGCCGAAGTCGATCATTTCGAACTCAAATTCCTCGAGGTCAATGGTGCCTTTGGGGATTTTGAAGTTGCACTTGCGCTCAAACATGAACTCGACCGAACCGCTGGTGCCCAGGCTGCCGTTGTATTTGTTGAAGTAGGAGCGCACGTTGCCCACGGTGCGGGTGGCGTTGTCGGTGGCGGTTTCGACGAGGATGGCGATTCCGTGCGGACCGTAGCCCTCGTACACCATCTCCTTATAGTCGGCCTGGTCCTTGCTCGTGGCGCGCTTGATGGCGCGTTCCACGTTGTCTTTGGGCATGTTGGCGTCGCGGGCGTTCTGCATCAAGGCCTTGAGTCGCGAATTGGCCTCGGGGTTCGGACCGCTCTCCTTCACGGCCATAATGATGTCCTTACTGATGCGGGTGAAGACTTTGGCCATCGAGGACCAACGCTTCATTTTGCGAGCCTTGCGGTATTCAAATGCGCGTCCCATGCGGAATTTTTGTTCGTTCGTGGTATTTGGACTGCAAACCTACGGCAGCAGGTGCCTATTCTACCGTCCACGTGCGGCCGGAGTGCAGCACTTCCTGCAGCGGACGGGTTCCCGCCTGGTGCCCTGCGGCGAAGACGGGGCGCTCGGCCGCGTAGAGCACGCCAAAGGGGCGGAGCTCGCCCTCAAGTTCCGCCAGGGCAAAGGCCTTGAGGCGGTCGCTCGAGTCGTGAATCCAGGCATCGGCAAGGCCAAAATCCGGGCCCAGCAGGCGAATTTCGGGGCGCCCGGCGTTCCAGGCGAGGGCGTGGGTGGGCTCGGTTCCGCCCCAGGCAATGGGCTTGCCCTCTTCCAGGAAGACCGCGTGCCGCGCCTGAGTTGATTTGTCGGTCCAGGCCTCAAAGGCTCCGTCGTGAAACACGTTGCAGTTTTGGTAGATTTCGAGCAGAGCGGACCCTTGGTGGGCTTGGCTCAGGGCGAGCAGGTCGCGAAGGTGGGCCGTACTGCGGTCCATGCTGCGGGCCACCCAGGTGGCGCCGGCCCCGAGGGCCAGCGTGAGCGGATTCAGCGGACGGTCCACGCTTCCGCGCGGGGTGGATTTGGTGACTTGACCCTCGCGGCTGGTCGGCGAAAACTGGCCCTTCGTCAGCCCGTATATTTCGTTGTTGAACAGCAAAATAGGCACGTTCAGGTTGCGGCGCAGGGCGTGGATGAGGTGGTTGCCTCCGATGCTCAGGGCGTCGCCGTCGCCGGTGATGATCCACACGTCGAGGTCGGGATTGGCCAGCTTGATGCCGGTGGCCACGGCCGGCGCCCGGCCGTGCAGCGAGTGAATGCCGTAGGTGTCGACGTAGTACGGCAGGCGGCTGCTGCACCCGATTCCGCTCACCACCACGGTGCGGTCGGGATCAGCTCCCGTGCTCGCGAGCACTTCGGTGAATTGCTTCAGGATGCTGTAGTCGCCGCAGCCCGGGCACCAGCGAACCTCTTCAGGGCTTTGGAAGTTCTTGGCGGTCAGTTCCATAGCGTAGCAAGTTCTTCTGAGGTGAAGGGCTGGCCGGTGGTTTTGCACACCGACTCCACCGGGCGCGCCCAAAGCCCCTGAAGGTGGTGCGCCAGCTGGCCCTCGTTCATCTCAATGACGACCACGCGCCGGTAGCGGTCGACCGCGGGCTTGAGCTCCGCGTGCAGGGGGTGCAGGTGGCGCAGGTGGATGTAGTCCAGCATTTGGCCCTCGGCGGCGCGGCGTTCGACGTCGCTGCGCACCGCTCCGTAGGTGGAGCCCCAGGCCAAGACGAGGGTTTCGGCGCCGGGGCAGCGCTGTACCCATTCCAAGGGCCCGTAGAGGCGGTTGGCGGCCGCCACTTTGGCGGCGCGGGCGCGGACCATGGCCTGGTGGTTGGCCGGCTCGTAGCTGATGCGGCCGCTCCCCTCTTCGCCCTCAAGTCCGCCAATTCGGTGGGCGCCTCCCGGGGTGCCGGGCGCAACCCAAGGGCGCACGCCGTGGGCGTCGCGTGCGTAGGGCGCCCCACCCGCCGTACCGCGGGGAGGCGTTATGCGGGGCAGTTCGCTGAGGTCGGGTATGCGCCACGGCTGGGCGCTCCCCGCGAGGTAGGCGTCGGAGAGCAAAATGACCGGCGTCATGCATTCCACGGCAATTTTGGCCGCCAAGAGGGCCGCGTCAAAGGCGTCGGCCGCCGTCCGGGCGGCAAGTACCGGAACGGGCGCTTCGCCGTGCCGGCCGTGGAGCGCGAGGCTCAGGTCGCTTTGCTCGGTTTTGGTGGGCAGTCCCGTTGAGGGTCCGCCCCGCTGCACGTCGATGAGCACCAGGGGCAGTTCGGTCATAACTGCGAGTCCGAGGCCCTCGGCCTTGAGGCTCAAGCCGGGTCCCGAGGAGGCCGTAACCCCCAGTCCGCCCGCAAACGAGGCCCCGAGCGCCGAGGTGACCGCGGCGATTTCGTCTTCGGCCTGAAGTACGGTTACGTGCTCGGGCTGCATTTTGGCCAATTCGTGCAAAATGTCTGAAGCGGGCGTAATCGGATAGCTCGAGTAGAGCACCGGCCGAGCCAGTTGGTGGGCCGCCGCAGCCAGGCCTAGCGCCACCGCCTGCGACCCGTTAATCGTGCGAAAGGTTCCGCGCTCGGCGCCGTGCTGCTCCAGCGTCACGCGGTAGTCCTGGACTTCGAGCGTCTCGGCGAAGTGAAGCCCCGCCTTGAAGGCCATGAGGTTGGTCTCGTCGCCGCGAAAAACCGCCCGAAGCTCCGCCTCGACCGCCGCAGCCGGCATGCTGTACATCCACGTCAACACGCCCAAAACCAGCATATTGCGGGAGCGCATTTTGTCGCGCTGCCCCAGCGAAACCTCGGCAAGCGCTCGGGCCGTGAGGTCTTTCAAAGGCAGCTCGAGCACCCGAAAGCGCGTGCGGGCCGCAGCCAAAAGGTCGGCGTCGGCGGGGAGCTTGGCGAGGGCCAGGCTGCGCGCGTCAAACCCCTCGGCGGCCGCGATCAAAAGGCCTCCGGGCTTGAGCTGGTGCGCGTACTTGGCGTAGGCCGCGGCATTGAAGGCCAAAAAGCAGTCGGCTAGCGCTCCGGGGTCGTGGATGGCGTGGCCCGCGATGCGAAACTGAAATCCCGAAACCCCGCTCACGGTGCCCTGCGGCGCCCGAATCTCGGCCGGAAAGTCCGAGAGGGTGCGCACGTCCCGTCCCGACTGGGCCGCGGCGCGAACCATTTGGCCGCCGAGCAGCTGAATTCCGTCGCCGGAATCCCCCGCGAGCAGCACGACTACGCTAGGCTCCATGGTCTAATGCAACGACCTCCTCGATTTCGGGCGCATGGCTGCGCACGCTGTTCTCGACGCCGAGCTTGAGGGTCGTTTGGTTGACGCTGCAGCCGTGGCAGGCGCCCAGCAGCCGCACAAACACGCGCGGAACCTCAATTTTCACGAGCTCGATGCCTCCCCCGTCGCTTTCGAGGAAGGGCCGCACTTCGGCGAGGGCCTTTTCTACGCGGGATTCCAGGGTCATACGTCGCGCTTGGTGGTTTTGCAGCCAGCCATCGTGGTGATGCGCACGGCCTCCGTGGGTGGAAGGTTGGTTACGCGGTCCGCCAAGGCGGAAACCACGTTGCGGGCCAGTTCCACAAAGGCCTCGCGAACCGCCCCGTCCTGCTGCAGCGCCGCAGGTCGGCCCACGTCGCCGGCCTCGCGAATGCTCTGCACCAACGGAAGTTCGCCCAAGAAGGGCACGTCGAGTTGTTCCGCGAGGTTGCGGGCTCCGTGGCGGCCGAAAATGTGGTACTGCTCGTCGGGGTGCGCCGGCGGCGTAAAGTAGGCCATGTTCTCGGCGATTCCGAGCACCGGAATCTGAATGGCGTCCATGCGGAACATGCCGACGCCCTTGCGCGCGTCCGCCAGGGCGACCGCCTGCGGCGTACTGACCACGACGGCGCCGGTCACCGGAAGGGCCTGCACCAAGCTCAAGTGGATGTCGCCCGTGCCCGGAGGAAGGTCCACCAGCAAAAAGTCGAGCTCGCCCCAGTGGGTCTCTTGGAGCATTTGGTTGAGGGCCTTGGTGGCCATCGGTCCGCGCCACACCACCGCCTGGTCGGTGCCGGCAAAAAATCCGATCGACATGATTTTCACGCCGTAGGCCTCGACCGGATCCATCTTGCGGACGCCGTTGACCTCGATTCCGCCCGGATTGGCGCGCTGGACGTCAAACATGATGGGCATGCTGGGGCCGTAAATGTCGGCGTCGACCACGCCCACGCTGAAGCCCATTTCGGCCAGCGAAACGGCGAGGTTGGCGGTGACCGTCGACTTACCTACCCCACCCTTGCCCGACGCCACGGCAATCACGTGCTCGACGCCGGGAATGGGCTTGCCGCGCAGCACATTGGCGTTCTCGGCCGGGGCCGGCATGCGCACCTCCAGGTTGACTTTGACCGCCACTTTGGGGTCGATCGTGTGCACGGCCTTGAGCAGGTCGACCTCCAGGCGCTTCTTTTGGGCGAGCGCCGCGCTGTCGCTTACGACGTCGAGCTCAACTTCGCTTCCGAAAATCTGAACGTTTTTTACGTGGCCGGATTCCACAAGCATTCCGTTGCCGCTGGCGTTGGCAACCTGCTTGAGCGCATCCATTACGGCGGATTTGGTCATAGCGGCAAAGGTAGCATCTACAGCTCCGCGCCGCAGATGACGTTAGTCAATAGTCGTAAGTTCGGCCGGGAGCTTTTTGTTCGCCAACTGTCCGCAGGCCGCGTCAATGTCTTTGCCCCGCGAGTGGCGGACTTTGGCCACGACTCCAATGCGCGCGAGTCCGTCGACGTAGGCCTGAAGGGCCTCGGGCGACGCCTGGCGAAAGCGCTCGTCGCCGATGGCGTTGTACTCAATGAGGTTGACTTTGCACGGAACCCGTTTGGCCAGCTCCACCAAGGCCCGCACGTCCTCGGGCTGGTCGTTGAC
>JBEGTJ010000093.1:0-4814 GCA_041179465.1 Bacteroidota bacterium
TTGGCCGTACTGGTGCTTCCAAAAAATCAATTCCGGTGTGGCAATTCCCACCGTGCTAATGGGCGGAGAAATCAAGTTGGCTACCGAGTTTCCGGGGCCACCGCTGGACTCGACGTAGAGGTAGCCGCCCGTGCCCGACGTGTGATCAGCCGCGGGGCCTGTGAAGGGACCGTTAACTCCCGCATTAGCACGAGTATGCGTCATTCCTTGCCCTCCACCCCACCAGTAAAGCGCGGATTGTGGCGTATTCCCGGTCGTTTGGGGAGTTCGCGTCCAGCCGGTGGGAATCGTCGAACCGACATTGTAGTTGGGCGTACCTTTGGTAACTCCGCTAAAGGCCTCGGACCAGGGGGCTAAAACGACCTGCGCAGAGGCGTGGTGCTGCAGGTAGGCGAAGGCGACGAGTGCGAAGTAACGCGATTTTGGAAACCGTAATTTCATCTTCGAAAGATACCGCAAATCACCAAATTAGTTGGCCGCAGGTTTACGACTTTTGCAGCATGATTCGGCACCTACAGCTGCTTCAAGCCCGAGACGAATTGCGGCGCAAAGGGCCTGTTTCCCAATGGCCCTTGCTGTGGAGCAGCTACGGCTTGCTTCCGGCTGAAAAGGATTGGCTCGTCCACGAAGACGCCTACCGCGCCAAATGGCCGCTCCTGATGGACCAGCCCCACTTCGCCCCACCTCCGGCAGCCAACGCCGAGCAGGCGAGTTCCCAAGCAACGGCCCTCTGGCGGGGGCAATGGCTGAGCCGGCTCGTGCCGACGGCGGAGTGGTCCGCGCTGGACCTGAGCGCGGGAAGCGGCATCGACTCCTGGGGCATGGAAGCCGCCGGTGCCCGCGTGACCTCGGTGGAACCGGATTCCTACCTCGCGGAGCTGCTGCGGTGGAACGGCGCACCCCACGGAAGGCACGTGATTCAGGGCCTAGCCGAAGCGCAGCAGTTCGCTCCCGACCAATTTGACGTGGTGTACGTGGACCCTTCGCGGCGTTCGTCGCGCGGACGCCTTCCGCTCAGCGACTTGGGCAGCCCCAACCCCCTTGCGCACCTGAGCACCTGGCAGCAGTGGGCCGCACACGTGGTGCTCAAACTTTCGCCCATGCTGGACGCGGAGCAGGCGGCGCGTTGGTTTCCCGGCGCAGAATCCCTCACCTACCTCAGCTCGCAGCGCGAAGTCAAGGAGCTGGTGGTTCACCTTCCCAGGACGCGAACTGCGCCCCTGCTCGTGCACGCCGTTTCGGTGGACGAAGGGGGCCACGAGCTGATGCGGTGGACGCGCGACCCCAGCGCCACCGCGGAACGGGCGAGCTCCGTCGGAGCTTATTTGTACGATCCTGATTCGGTTCTGGTTGCCTCCCGCGGTACGGCCTCGTGGGCGGCCCATTACGGGCTCAAAGGCCTGCATCCCGACAGCCGGCTGTTTACGGCGGGCGAGCTGCGCGAGGTGCCGGGCTGCCGCATATTTAACGTGGAGGCGGTCCACACCCGCGTGCCCACGCACCTCACCGAGGCGAGCGTGCTGTCCCGAGCCTTTCCGGAACGGGCCGACGTACTGCGCAAACGCCTGCGCCTTGGGGAATCTTCGGAACGTTTTTTGGTAGCTACACGCCTATCAAGCCCTGCCGGCTACCTCTACCTCGAAGCAACCCGCATCGCCTGAGCTTTATCCCTAACTTGCCCTGTGCGCCAAACCGTTCTGATCCTCTCGTTCTTCGTGTCCCTTTGCGCGGGGGCCCAACCCCTCGTGGTGCCGAACTTGGGCCAATGGGACGGGGCGTTTCGTGCCAAGACCGCCCTGAGCGACGGGGCCGTGTTTTGGCACGACCGGGGCTACCGCATTCAGGTCGTGCACCCCAAGCACCGCGGCGGCGGAATCCCTAATCCGCACTACCCTACCCACCAGTGGCCCGAATCCTGGCCCGACGCCCACGCTCTTTTTGTCGACTTTGAAGGCGCCCAGCCCCAGGCACGGTCCGCCGGAAGCCAGGCGACGCCGAGTCCGCGCCACTACCTCAAGGGCAACAACCCGGCCCGATGGGTGCGCAACGTCCCGGAATACGAAGACTGGCGCACCACCGAAGTGTACCCGGGCATCGACTTTGTGGTGCACGCCCACGGCACACTGAAGTCGGAGTGGCACGTGCGCCCTGGCGCCGATCCGTCGCAAATCGCGCTGCGGATCCAGGGTTGCCAACCCCAATTGGGGGCCGAAGGCGAACTCCGCCTTGAAACCGCCCTGGGAACGTGGATCGAAGACCGCCCCGTCGCCTACACTCGGGGCGCGTCGGGCAAAAAGCCCGTGTCGGTAGCCTACCGCCTCAGCGCCGACGGCCGAGTGACTTTTGAACTGGGGCCCTACCGCCGACGCGACACCTTGGTCATCGATCCCAACCTGGTTTTTTCGAGTTTTTCGGGCTCGACCGCCGACAACTGGGGCTACACCGCGACCTACGACAACCAAGAAAATCTGTACGGAGGCGGCATCGTGTTCGACGTGGGCTACCCGACCACGCCCGGAGCCTTCGACGCGAGCTACAACGACCCGAGCTCGGGATTTTCGACGATGGACATCGGCCTGACCAAGTTCAGCGCCAACGGTTCGCAGCGCCTCTACTCCACCTACATCGGCGGCGACGGACCCGACCAGCCCCACTCCATGATGGTGAATTCCCTCGGCGAGCTCGTCCTCATGGGCACGACGGGGTCCAGTAATTTTCCGACGACCGCCGGCGCCTACGACGTGAGCTTTAATGGCGGACCGCCCGCAAACGGTTCGACCGGCTCGCCGCTGTCGTTTGACTTTGAAGACGGCGTGGACCTGTTTGTCCTAAAGGTCAACCCAACCGGCACGGCCCTTTCGGCGTCGACCTTTGTCGGCACGGCGGGCAACGAGGGGCTCAACCTCGGAATCGCCCTGAACTACGGTGACCCCATGCGCGGGGAAGTCGTGGTCGACAGCCAGGACCAGATTTTTATCGTGACGTCCACCCAGAGCTCGGCTTTTCCCGGCGCCTCCGGCACCAACGCGTCGATTGACGCCGTGGCCTTTTCGATGAACGCGTCCCTTTCGGCCATGCGTTGGGCCACGCTGCTCGGCGGAAGCAACTACGAGGCCGGGTACGGAATCAAAGTGGATCAAAACGGCAAAGTCTTCGTGACGGGGAGTACCCGTTCGACCAATTTTCCCGGTACCACGGGCGGACTCCACGCCACCGCCCGCGGCGGCGTGGACGGCTGGATCGCCCGCCTCAGCGCGGCGGGCGCCCTTGAACAAGCAACCTATCTGGGCACCACGGGCAACGACCAGTCCTTCTTCATCGACCTGGACAAGTACGGCGCGGTCTACGTGTTCGGACAGAGTCTCGGAATCTACCCGCAGACCTCAGGCACTTGGGGAACGCCCAGCGGCGGCCAATTCATCCATAAGCTCAACGCTGACCTCAACCAAACCTTGTTCTCGTCGCGCTTCGGAACTTCCAACAGCATCGTCAACCTGGTGCCCAGCGCCTTCAACGTCGACGACTGCCTGAACATCCTCCTCTCGGGCTGGGGCGGCGGCGTGAACGGAGGATCCTTGGGCGGCACTACTTCGGGCCTCCCCGTGACGGCCAATGCCCTTCGGCCGACCACCGACGGAAGCGACTTTTACTTCATGGTGCTCTCCCGAAACGCGCAGGCCTTGAGCTACGCCACGTTTTTTGGGGGAACCTCCAGCGAGCACGTCGACGGCGGAACTTCGCGATTCTCCCCGCGCGGCAACATTTTTCAGGCGGTCTGCGCGGCCTGCGGCGGCCAGAGCTTCCCAACCACCCCGGGGGTGGCGGGACCCACGCGAAATTCGAGCAACTGCAACTTGGGCGTCATCAAAATCGACTTTGAAACCAGCGTAACGGCCGACGCGAGCATCAACTTCGACGCCGACGTCGACACCCTGTGCGAGGACCTGATCGTGAAGTTCACCAACGGCTCGGCCAACGCCAACAAGTTCATCTGGGACTTCGGAAACGGCCAAACGTCGTCGGACTTTCAGCCTACCGTCCGCTTCACCAAAGGAACCTACCGCATCCGCCTCACCGCCATCGATACCATTTGCGACATCCAAGACACGACCTCGCTGGTCATCACCCACGACCAAGGCATTTTTCCCGAGGCGAGCTTTGAGCACGAATACGTAGCCTGCGACCGCCGTTTTGAGGTCCGCGCCTGGAGCACCAGCATCGACGCCCAGCAGTCCAATTGGACCTTCGACGGGGCCTCGCCCCAAAGTGGTGATACTGTCGTGCACCGCTTTGCGTCGCCCGGCAACCACGTGATTCGGTTGGTGGTCCGCGATACCGTGTGCGGAACCACCGACACCGCCTTCGCCAGCGTGTTTTTTGACCCGGACCTCCCTGCGCCCGACGTCAAGGTGGCTCCCGACAGCTGCAAGGACGGGCGGATCCGCGTGAACGTGACCTACACCCTCGACAGCATTGACTACCAGTTTCGCTGGACCTTCCCCAACGGCGTGGTCGACACGGGGCGCGTGACGACCTACCGCGTTCCTACCTCGGGAAGCTACACGGTGAAGCTCGAGCTGATCGACACGGTATGCAATGCGGTCTACCCCTACGAGTTTACCTCGGCGGTTTTGCGCTACGACCAGCGCGTGTGGATTCCCAACACCTTCACCCCCAACGGAGACGGCCGCAACGAGGTGCTGGTGCTGGCCGGAAACAATTGCTTTGAAGGCGATCGCTTCACAATCCTCAACAGCTTTGGCAACGTGGTCTTTGAAACCGACCGACCCTTTGCGGAGTTTTGGGACGGAACC
>JBEGTJ010000094.1:0-5023 GCA_041179465.1 Bacteroidota bacterium
AGCCGAGCGAAGTTATCCACATAAGCCCGCCAAGGCAGCAAAAAGTTGTAGGTTTGAAGCCCTGAGATCAGCCGTATGGAATACCTAGATTTTGAAGCCCCGATCCGCGAACTCGACGAGCAAATCGCCAAAGCCGAAGCCCTCGAGCAAGAGACCGGCGTCTCGATGAAGCAGTCGATTGATGAGCTCACCGAGAAGCGCGACGCGACCTTCCGCGAAATCGCAAGCACCCTCACGGCATGGCAGCGCGTGCAGCTCAGCCGCCATCCGAACCGTCCCTACACGCTGGCGTACATCAACGCCATGACCGACGGGCAGTTCAGTGAGCTCCACGGCGACCGCTACGTGAAAGACGACAAGGCCATGGTTGGCGGTTGGGGCTGGCTCGACGGCGAATCCTTCATGTTTGTGGGTCAGCAAAAGGGCATCAACACCAAAATGCGCCAGCTGCGCAACTTTGGAATGGCCAATCCCGACGGATACCGCAAGGCCCTGCGCCTCTTCAAGCAGGCCGAGAAGTTTGGGCGTCCCGTCGTTACCCTGATCGACACCCCAGGGGCTTTTCCGGGCCTTGAGGCCGAAGAGCGGGGCCAAGGAGAAGCCATTGCGCGCAACATCATGGAGATGACCCGACTTAAAGTGCCCGTCATATGCGTGATCATCGGTGAAGGTGCCTCGGGCGGAGCCCTGGGCATCGGCGTCGGCGACCGCGTGCTTATGCTCGAAAACACCTGGTACTCCGTCATCAGTCCCGAATCCTGCTCGTCCATTCTGTGGCGCAGCTGGGACTACAAAACCACTGCCGCCGAGGCCCTCAAGCTCACCGCCAAAGACATGCTGGCCAACGGCCTGATCGACGGCATCGTGCCCGAGCCGCTCGGGGGCGTCCACCGGAACCCCGAGGCGATGTTTGCCACGCTGAAGTCCGAGATCCTCAAGCACTACCGCGAACTCGCCAAACTTGATCCTCAGGAGCGCGTAGACCTCCGCATGCAAAAGTTCAGCAGCATGGGCGTCTACGAAAACGCCTAATTTCCTGTGGAAGCCAATCAGCCCCTGCCCCGCACCAGCCCCCGCCGCCCCGCGACGGGAAGCATTTCGTTGCCCTCCGCAGCTGGTAAGCTTCCGCCCCAGGCCATTGAACTTGAAGAAGCGGTACTCGGCTCGCTGCTGATTGACCGCAATGCCCTCTCCAAGGTCATCGACATCCTGACGCCCGAAACGTTTTATGCCGAGTCGCATCAAGCCATTTTTTCGGCCGTCAAAGACCTGTTTTCTGATTCCCAGCCCGTCGACATTTTGACCGTGGCGCAGCTGCTGCGCAAGAACGGCAACCTCGAGCGGGTGGGCGGAGAAGCCAAGCTCATCAATCTGAGCACTCGGGTTTCGTCTTCAGCACACATTGAGTACCACGCCCGCATCGTGGTGCAAAAGCACATCCAGCGCGAACTCATTCGCATCTCCAACGAGCTCATTGAAAAGGCCTACGACGAGACCAGCGACGTGCTTGACCTCCTCGACAGCGCCGAACAGTCGCTTTTTAGCGTTTCGCAGGGCAACCTCAAGCGCAACTACGAATCCTCGCTCACCCTCGTCAAGCAGGCGCTGGACCGCATCTCTGCCATTTCGCAGCGCGAAGGCCTTTCGGGCGTTCCCAGCGGATTCCGCGAAGTGGACCGCGTGACGTCAGGGTGGCAGCGCTCGGACCTGGTCATTTTGGCAGCCCGCCCGGGTATGGGTAAAACCGCCTTCGTCCTGAGTATGGCGCGGAACATGGCCGTTGGCCACAAGGTTCCGGTCGCAGTATTCAGCCTCGAAATGTCGTCGGTCCAGCTCATCACCCGCATGATTTCTTCTGAAACGGGCATTGGCGCTGAAAAACTTCGCCGTGGAAACCTCGATCCCACGGAGTGGGCGCAGCTCACCTCCAAGGTCAAGGCCCTTCAGGAGGCGCCGATTTTCATTGACGACACTCCGGGACTGAGCATCTTTGACCTTCGGGCCAAGTGCCGCCGCCTCGCCTCGCAGCACCAAATCGGCGTCATCGTGATCGACTACCTGCAGCTGATGACCGCAGGAAATTCCAAGGCTGGCGGCAACCGAGAGCAAGAAATTTCGTCGATTTCCCGTGCCCTCAAGTCGATCGCCAAGGAACTCGACATTCCCGTCATTGCCCTATCGCAGCTGTCGCGGGCGGTGGAAACGCGCGGAGGCTCCAAGCGTCCCCTCCTGTCGGACTTGCGCGAATCAGGAGCCATTGAGCAAGATGCCGACATCGTTTCGTTCATCTACCGCCCTGAGTACTACGGTATTCACGAATGGGACGACGACCAAACCCCCGCCGACGGCCAGGCCGAACTGATTATTGCGAAGCACCGCAACGGTTCCCTCGAAAACGTGCGTCTGAAGTTTGAAGGGTCCATGGCCCGCTTCTCCGACCTCGACACGGGCTACAGCGCCCGCGGTTCCGTGACCGACGACCGTTCGGATTCGGTATTTGAGTCCAAAATGAACCGGGTTGACCCGGGCGAACGCGACGACTACCCTCCATTCTAAGGGAGGCCCCGTCTCCACGCCATGCGCTGAGCTTATTCGAACATGCGCCAGCGCAAAAACCAGCGCACACTCGCAGGAGTCACCGGATAGTGCTGGGCCATGAATACCGTGTTGGGAACCCAACCTTGGTTGGCGTTTTGGCACAGCACCCCCAGTTGCGCTTCGCCCAGATACACCGTCAGGGCCGCATGGATCAAGCCGCCGGCAGGCATTGGGTCGGACTCGTCTGAATAGCCAAAAAGTCCGCGCTCGGCAACCCATACCGGCCGCTGCCAGCCGCCCGACCAGCCTTGGCCCTGCAGCTCGAGCTTTACCCGCATTCCCGGGTACAGCCCCGCAACGGACCGTGCATAAACCAACTTAAGCGTTCCGTTGGCCGGCGCAAGTCCGAGCTCCGGAGAAGACGCCCAGCTGCCTTGCGCCTTCACGTCCAGCGTCCACGACGAACTTAGGCGAACCTCAGAAGACCAATCCACTCCCGCAACCGCCCACGCTGGACGTGCCTCCCATCGGGCCACCGGAACATCCCAGCGCTCCACGCGAAGCACCGGATCAGGGGAACTCACCGTGGCTACGAACGTCAGCGGCCGCAAGGGCTGAATCCAAAGACGCGCCGTTTGCACTTGCTCCACCACCTGACCTTCCCAGGGCATGGTCCACCGCTGCATCGCCTTTACCTGCACCATGGACTCGTTATTTAGCAAGAGCGCGTACGAAGCTTCGGCGGCCCTTCGCAGCAGGTCCCACTCGGCATTCAATCGGTTGCGCCGACCCGGGTACGACCAACGTGCGACCGGCGACCACCGTGGGCCCAGGCTGCGCTCGGACCACACGCCCGCATTCCACACGTGCGCCTGAATTCCGCGGACCCCGAGACTCCATTCCGCCCGGATGCGCGGCAGGAGCAAGATGCTATATATACCCCGCATGGCCGGCTCCGACCAGTACGCTTGATTGAATCGCCCTACACGGAGTTCCAGCGAAGAATACTCGAGCGAGTCTGCCGTGGTCGGAGCCCCTCCAAATCCGTGCGTGCTGCGGCTCCAATCGACCTGAAGGCCGAGCTTGCTGCGGGCATGGACCAAAGCGGCCTGGGCGGTCACCGTCCCTCCGCTGCGCTGGGCCGTCGTCCAACGGGTGGGCACTAAATTTCGGTTGGGCTGCCATGACGACTCTTGGGTTAACGGATCTAAATTCGGCACGCCACCCGACTCGCCGTCGACGTTTCGGTGCAGGCCCAACTGCACTCGGTACCGCCATGTGTGCGCGGAATCTCGGCCCCAAAATGCCGTTTTGAGCCGGTCCGCAAAATGGTCCTCCGGGAGCAAGCCTCCGGCCATCTGCAGGCGACGGTAGTCCACCCAAAAATGCTGGTAGTATTGGGGCGAAGCACTGGCCACGATCCCAAATTCCTGTCCACGCCCTTGCGCCGACTGCCCCACCCAATCCACGACGGGCAGGGGCCCTTTGCGAAGTGCCCAATGCTCTGGAAGCTCTTGTGCGGAATTAGTCCAAAATCCCAAGCGCATCGCGTCGGCCGAGCCCGCGTACTGCAGTCCGCGCGCAAAAATCCAATCCGGACCGCCCAAAGCGCTCACGGGCACTCTGTCTGGTTCTAAAGGAACTCGGGCGGATTGATCGTCCTTGGAACTGCGTTGAAATTGCCAACCCCTCCATACCTGCGTATTCCACGGAACCGGACGCAGGGTGTCCTCCATACGCAGCGAGGGGGAGGCCACAGCCGTACCTCCGGTGCCCCCAGCGTCCACGAGTAACGCGGCGCCCGGACCAGGCTGGACTTGGGCCCAAGCAACCGGGCATAAAAAAACCGCCCAAACGATTAACGTGCAGAGGCGGTGTAAACCTGCGTTCATCACTACAAATATGATGCGAATAAAAACAAAAAACCCCCGCCTAAGCGAGGGTTTCTGTATAAGTATGGCGGCGACCTACTCTCCCAGCGTACTAGTACCATCGGCGCAAACGGGCTTAACGACTCTGTTCGGAATGGGAAGATAACCACCATGTTTTTACAAAGTTTTTTCATTGACACATTGGAAGCAACATAAAACATATCCTGGTTCGAATCCACGGGTAATTAGTACTACTCGGCTATGACATTGCTGCCTTTACACCTGTAGCCTATCAACGTCCTCGTCTTGAACGACCCTTAAGAGAAATCTCATCTTGGGGTGGGCTTCGCGCTTATATGCTTTCAGCGCTTATCCCATCCGCACATAGCTACCCTGCGATGCAGCTGGCGCCACAACAGGTACACTAGAGGTGCGTCCGACTCGGTCCTCTCGTACTAAAGTCAGCTCCCCTCAAATTTCTAACGCCCATAGTAGATAGAGACCGAACTGTCTCGCGACGTTCTGAACCCAGCTCGCGTGCCACTTTAATGGGCGAACAGCCCAACCCTTGGGACCTTCTCCAGCCCCAGGATGTGACGAGCCGACATCGAGGT
>JBEGTJ010000095.1:0-4423 GCA_041179465.1 Bacteroidota bacterium
CGGGCGACGAAACGGCGACGCCCAACTCAGCCCCGTGGCTGTAAATAAAGTTGATGCGGCCCGAGCGCACGGTGTCGCTGAAGATGATGCGGTCGGTTCCGCGGTTAAAAAACACGAGCGTGAACGGAACCGCTGTCTTTTCTTGGGCGTCGTACACCTGAAGCGTGACCAAGGTCTCTTTGCGCTCCTTGAGTTTGTCTGCATAGGTCACCAGTTTCTTGACGCCAATGCCCGAACTGAAGGCGCGGTTCGAATCGGCTTGAATTTGGGCGAGCGATATGCGGTTGGGGCCCATCACGGCAATGCCGTCTTTGGTGTCTACGGCGTAGGCGTCCGGGAACTTGCCCATTAAACCGTTTAGCAAGGTATACGCATCGTCCGCGTTTTTAAACGTGTCAAACAGTACCGCGAAGCGGCCTTTTTTCTTAACTCGCTCTCCTCCAACGGAATTCTGATTCGGCACCACCGAGGCTGAGGTCTCGCCCGGATTGAGTGCCGGAGCGACAGCCACCGGCGCTTCTGCCTTGGTCGTCTCATAAAAAAGAGTGAACTCGCCCAGTTTTACGCGATCTCCTACGGTGTTGACCGGGGCCTTGCGCAGCCGCATAAAGTTGAACACGGCTGAATCGCCCTTGGTCCCCACCACCAGCAAACTGTCGTTGTCCAAAATCGACATCAACTTGGGAACGACGCCCTCTTGGTTAATCGGGTACGGAAAAGCGTTCCACGCCCCCGAACTGCTTAAAAAGCTCAGCACGGGCGCCTCGCCTTCGGGCTTCCAAATCGCAATCCAGCGCCCGGCTTGGTAGCTCAGCCACTCCGGCTTGAGGCTGTCGGCCAAAACAATTTGGTTCTGGAGGCGCAACTGCCCCTCGGACCACACCCGAGACGACACCGAAGCTCCTACCGCGCGGCGGTCAATGTCGAGCAATTGGCTGCCCAGCACGCGCAAGCTGTCCGAAAACACCGGCGCCACAACCTCAGACCGAAACGCGGAGTCCAAGCCCCATTGGTACACCACTCCGCCCGAACGCGACGCGGAGTCAACTACCACCGCACCCTGCGCAAATCCCAGAATGCTGGCCGAACCCCATTTCGACAACGGAATGCGCTGAATTTGGGTCGGCTTCAAACCCGCACCTGCGGGCGAGTAGCGAAGCTGCACGTAGTCGAGTTGGCGGTCCACCAGAAGCACTCGGCGGTCCGCCTCGTCCACATACACTTCGGTAGTCGGCTTGAGCCAGCCTACCCAGCGCTCCGATTCCAAATATCCCTGGGCCTGAGCAGCCAAGGAAGCAACGAGCGCACTAAGCGACCAAAAAACGCGGTGATTCATACCCTCAAAGTTCCTGCATTAATCCTAACTTGTCATCAAACCAAACCACAAACCTGTGCAAGCGCTTAAAATTAACGATAACCTGATTGGTTTACCGCGAAACATGCTGATTATCAGTTTAGCAGTATTCAGCTTGGGCCTCGCGCAACCCCTGTTCGCTCAGAACCGAACGGCCATGGTAGGATTTGGCATGGGCCAGAACTTCAGCACCAAGGAGTTTTTCTACCGCGGCACCTTCAGCCTCTTCGCCAACGAATCCATGTGGGGACTCTATCAGGCCTTTGAATACCGCCCTCCGCAAGAAGCAGGCGGACTTCACTTCAAACTTCCCACGGGTTTTTATGCCCGGGTGCGCGGACCCCTCTACTTCCACTACGGAATGGATGCCGTGACCTCCATTGCGTTCAATGAAAAGCTCCGGCACGACCTCGGGCTCTCGCTTCGCTTCGACGGAATCCAACTGAAATTCAACTACGCGGGCCGCGACGGCTGGGCCGCACAGCTGGCCGTACCCGTCAAGTGACAAGGGGGCGCAAAGCGCCCCAATATTCCTTTTTGCATCTTATTTACACGTATTTATACTTTCATTATACACATTTCATTATAATTAATATATATTTTTAATCATTTTGACAGGCACTAAAAGTAATTTTACTCAGTGCTACAAGTCGGAATATCCGTATTTCTCGCGATAAGTATGATCGCCGCGCTTCGCGCGGTGCGCATGATGCGCTTGGGCAACGCCCTTCAGAGCGCGGCACTTATTTTTAAAATAGTCCTGAACTTCTCGGGAGCCGCCCTCATCATGGTTACCGGGGCGCAGCTGCCGACCGCCTACCGTGCCGTAGCGCTTCTGATGGTCTTTTTGCAGTTCCTCAATCCCGTAGCCTTAACCCTCTACTTCACGCCGCCGTTGGCGTCCTCAGGCCTGAAAACGATCAGCATCGTCTTTGCAGGGATTATGATGCCGCTGCTGCTGTGGTACCTCGCCATCGACGCGGGATGGACCGTTACCCACCCCCTGCCCGTTTGGCTTTTTGAATTTAGCCTCGACCAGCCAGGTCAATTCGGCGCCTGGTCGGTGCTGTACAAAGTGGTGACGCCCATGGTGCTGGCAACCCTCATCTACCAGCAAATCAGGCATTACTGGATTCGCGGAAAAGGATTCTCTCGCCACAAATACTGGGAGCTTTTTTACCTACTCAGCGGACTCTCCCGCGCGCTCATCCTCATCGCGGTCCTCGAGTACACCCCGGGTAGCTTTGACGCGGTGTTCCACGCCTTGAGCCTGGTCATGGGCCTAAGTTTGATGGTCGACACGGGAATCATCCTGGTCTTTGCCACCAACCGCGCGGTCCAGTTTCACCGCGACTACGATCTGGTGCTCACCGGACCATGGAATGCCGAACTCGAAGCCATTGTTCGGGAGGCCAGCTTGCCCGAACACTTTCAGCGTCCGCACTTCAGTTTGGCGGACCTCGCCGCCGCCACCAAGATACCAAGCTACCGGGTCACCAAAATCATCAGCAAAGGAATCGGACTCCAGGTGCGCGAACTCATCAACCACTTCAGAGTCAGAAACTACGAAATGCTCGTGCGCACCCAGCCCGATGAGCGCAAAAAGGTGCACCTCGCCCGGAGCGGATTCAACTCCTACGCCGCCTACTACGCGACCAAGCGCTACAAAAAGTAGGTTCGAAACCGCTAATAGCAGCCCGAGTAGTAGACGGAGCCTTGGCCGTTAAGTACCACCTTGGGGCCCACGCTGGGTGCAGCCTCAAGGCACACCTGATCGACGACCCACCCGTAATCAACTCCATAGGCCGACGAAGCAAACGAAAACCGCAGAATGATCTTGGTGGCATTTGGCGACTTCAGTCGAATTTCCGACTTCTGGTAGCCCGACCAGCTTGAAGACCACCCGGCCAAACCGTCTAGGGCGACCACCGAGGGCGAATTGTACCAGTTCACCGACCCCGCAGCCTGGCTCGAACCCAGCGGGTGCCAGGTGGCGCCGTCTAAACTGTATTCCAGCATGCCGCCGTCGACTGAGGGCTCGGCGAACATGCTGTGGTAGAAGCTCAAGGTATAAGTCGTTCCGGTATCGACCGTAAACACCGGCGAATACAAAAATTCGCGCGCGTTCGCCCCGTAGGCACCCGCAGGAGCCGTTGCATACGCCTTGGTTCCGTTGTAGGCCGACTGAACGCTTCCGTGGGAAGGCGTCGCACGCTGCCATGCGCTGGCGCCATTGGAGCGCGATTCCACCGACCACGCGACCGACTCAAAATTGGCGCAGTACGGACTGGCAGACGAAACCAATTGGGGCGCCTGACTTAGTACCGAGATGCACACGGTATCTCCGACAGGTACCCCATCGGCACGTCCGTTGACTCGTGAAACCGTAAAGCAGGGCTGAAACGTGCCCGCCGGGGACAAAAGAAACTTCGGCGGCAACGAAACCCACGCGGTTTGGTTGGGCAGCAGCGGAGTGGCCAAGGTCACGGTATGGTATTGGGGTGCCGCACCAAGGTTATCCAATTTGATGCGAAGGTTTTGAACAGGCAACGGGCCGTTGTTCAATATGTTCACCTCAAATGCAACCGAATCCGCGGTCGAAACGCGGTACGATGTGGGCCGCGCCTGCAGCAGCGAAACCGTATTCTGCGGAGGCACGACGACTTCGACGTCGTCGATGGACCACTCGCTGCCCGCGCTTGACTGAATCTTGAAATGAAAACGCAAACGCAGCGGATCTGTATGTCCTCGCCAAAAATTGAGTAGAAACGAGGACGTTATGTACTGGTTGTTGGTCGTCGTATTCCAACCAGGTCCCGGACCCAAGGTCGTCACCAAAGAAGCGCCGTAGGGCGCAGTAAAGGCATTGACGAGCCCCAATGGAACCGGCTTCCACGTGTTTTGATAGAGGTACTCGAGGGTGCCCGCATCTCCGTTCAGGAACGCGAATCGGTGCTTAAACCGCAGCTCCGCGCCCGCGATCGTGTCAAGTCCCTTGAAGGGCGGCAGCATTAAGTATTCCGACGTGGGGCCGTAGGCCTTTTGGCTCAAGCCCGTGTGCCAGGCTTG
>JBEGTJ010000096.1:0-4410 GCA_041179465.1 Bacteroidota bacterium
TTCAACGTGAACCGCCTGTGCGGCTCCGGCCTGCAGGCCATCGTGTCGGCCTCGCAGGCCATCCTGCTGGGCGACTGCGAAGTGGCGATCGGCGCCGGCGCCGAATCGATGAGCCGCGGCGCCTACCTGCTGCCGCAGGCCCGCTGGGGCGCCCAACCCTGGAACGGCCAGCCGGTGGACTTGATTGTCGCGGGCTCGGTGTTCACCCACGTTCGCCCCGAGCGCGTCGCGTCGGAACTCCACCTTCTAACCCAAGCCCTAAAGCCCGGCGGATCCTTGGTCGTCACCCTTCACGACTTTGCGCCCCAAACGTCCGTCCACGCCCTCACCGAAGAGTCAGCCCTCCCCGAGCTCGAGGACCAGCTGAGCGCGTCAGACTACGCAAGCGTCCACTTTGCAGAAGCCGACTGGAACCAGCGGGTCCCCCGCGGCTTCACCTGCGCCCGGATTCCCGAGCGCTTTGGCGGAACCCAGCAAATTCTCGTGCTTAAGCGCGCGGAACCCGAAGCATAACCTCGGTCCCCTGGGCCGAAGAGGCTTCGATCCAGATGCGTCCGCCCATGCCCTCCACAATGGACTTGACCATGGCAAGTCCCAGTCCGCTGCCCGTCGACTTCGTCGTAAAGTGCGGCGCAAAAATCGCCTCCCACCGCGAAGGGTCGATCCCCGTGCCGTTGTCGCGCACCGAAACAAGCACCGATCCCTCGTCGTCGCGCACCGTGACCGAAAGGGCCGGCGGCATGCCCGACTCCACCGCGTCGAGGGCGTTGTTGAGCAAGTTGTTGAAGACCCGAAGCAGGGAATCCTCCGTGCCCTTGACCACCCATTCCCCCGAGGGCAGCGCCAAATCCAGTCCCGGATACGCCAGCTGAACCCGGCGAAGCACTTGGGCAAGGTCCACCGGGCGAAGCACTCCCGTGGAAATCTTGGCCAGCTCGCTAAAGTCCCCGGCCACGGCCGCCATCGCGTCGATTTGGGCCAGCATGGCCTCGGCATAGCCCTTGACCTCTTCGGCCGTAAGCTGTCCGGCCCGGCTCGCGTGCAGCTGGGTCATCAGCCGCATCGGCGTGAGCGGATTCTTGATCTCGTGCGCCACCTGCTGCGCCATCTCGCGCCAAGCCTGCTCTTTTTCGGCATTGGCCAGGGTCTTGGCGTTTTCTTCAGTTTGGTGCACCATGCGGTTGTACGATTCCACCAGCTGGCCAATCTCGTCTTTGGAGCGCCAGGCCACCGGCCGCGGATTGCTGCTGCCGTCCTCGGGGTTTCCCTTCATCGCGTTGCCGACCACCTCGAGGCCCTGCGTGATGCTCCGCGACAGCAGGTAAGCGAAGTAGGTCGCCGCGACAAAAAGCACTAAGTGCAGCCAGGCCAAGGCCCGGTAGAACGCCATGTCCTCCATGGGGCGGTCCACCTTGTCGTTGTACGGAACCACCAAGAGCGCGACCGGCAGCCCCATTTCGTCGTCGAGCTCGGCCGTGTACAGCAGCATTTCCGATTCCGAATTGCTGGGGTCGGCAATGCTCAAAATCTGGTTGCGGCGGCTGTGCACCAGCTCGGGGAGCCGTGGCGGCAGTATCCCTTGGTCCACCAGCGCGACGTTCGACGACAGCAGCAGTTCCCCACCCATCGTGTACAGGGCGATGTCGATTTGGTGAATCTGGCTGATCGCGCACAGCTCTTCGTTGAGCACCCGCATCAGGTCCCCCTCGTCGATGTCTTTACCGATGGCGCGCTGCAGCTCGTGGGCCACGTGCGCTTCCACCGCCTGCTCCTTGCGCTTCAACCGCTCGCGGCGGTACTCGACTTCTTCGGCTTTAAAATGCAAAAAACTGACCACGCCGGTGGCCCCAAATCCGAGCACCACCAGCATGAACATGGCGATGAAGATTCGGGCGCGGAGGGTCAGTCTCATGAAGTGCTAGGCTTTAGTCTAGCGCCTTATCCAATTTTAGGGCCAAATGGGCGCGGTGGGCCTTGGTTTCGGCGTCCGTGCCTGGATTGAGGCGGACCTGCTGGCGGATGCGCTGAATTTGCGCCAACGCCGCGGATTGCGACGGACGGTCGTAGCCCGAGGCGGGCTTCTCCGAAAGCCCCGCGATGTCCAGCAGGCGGTCGACGTACTCCAGCTGCGCGTTTTGGCGGAATCCGTTGACCGAAGTGGTCCAGTCGGCGGCAAACAGCGCGTCGGTGAGGTCTGCAGTCATGGCGGCCACGCTGTACTGGTTGCCGTACAGTTTGGAATCCGTCAAGCGCTTCATCACGGCCGGGTGCAGCAGGTGGGCCAGCACATTGCGCTGGATCGCCAGGCTGCGGTCGTGCACCTTCGGATCTTCGGTTTGGCTAAAGAACCCGAAGCCGCGGCGCTGCTGCTGAAGGTACTTCCACACTGGGGCGGCGGCATCAAAGGCCGTAGGCGCAAACACGTACGTCTTAAGGGCATTCATCGCGCGCTTTTGGTCCGCCAGCGAAACCGGCGTGAACGGATCCTTCGCGCCCGGCTGTCCGGGGAATCCGCGCTCCACGTACACTCCGCCGACATAGCGGCTGATGGCCGACGCCGCGTTGTTCACCTCTCCGCCCAAAATGGCGTAGGCCTGCACGAGCTCTTGGTAGCTCTGGCCGTCCTTGCGGTAGTTGCTGAGCAAGGTTCCGTACAGCTTATTGACGAGCTGCATGCGCTCCACCCCGTAGGCGATGGCGTCGCCCGACATGTCGTTGACGTTCACGCGCGGATCAATGGCCTTGCCCGGCGAACGCATGTCGTCGGCGTCGTTGCCAAAGGTGAGTGCGGGCTCGGTGCTGCGCGCCAAGATTTCGTTGAGGCGGGCCTCCTCGGCGTCGGCGTCGGCATGGCCGGTGCTGTAGCCGTATTCAATGGCCCAAAGGTCGTAGGGGCCGGGCTTGGTGGTAAAGTACTGCCCCTGCTTGCTCGGGTCGAGGCTCACGTTCACCGCGGGGTAGTCCATGACCGACCCCACCAGGCCCACTTGCTCGGTCAGTGCGCGGTTGTGGATGTCCTTCGGAAGGTGCAGCTGCGAGGCCTTCATGTTGTGGTTCAAGCCAAACGTGTGGCCCATTTCGTGCAGCACGAGGTAGTACAGGGACTCTTCGAGGTAGCGCTTTTTCTGCGCTTCGCTGGCGCCCGAAGCGGCCAGGGCCTGCATGCCAAAGAGCGCGGACTGCTGCAGGTAGTGCCCCGCGCGGCAAGCGGCGTGGTCTCCGTGGTCGCTTTCGTGCTCGGGCTCTTCGGCCAGGGCGTCCACGAGGCCCAGGTTGTTGTAGAGCGCGGCCTGCTTGAGGCGGTTGGCCACGAACACGTACTCAAACATGATGTCGGCGCCCAGAATCTGGCCGGTGCGCGGGTTGGTGAAGCTCGGGCCGTATCCGCCGAAGGGGGGGAATGGGCTCGACGTCCAGCGCAGCACGTTGTAGCGTATGTCTCCGGCATCCCAGTTGGCGTCGTCGGGCTGAACCTTGACTACGACCGCGTTTTTGAAGCCCGCCTTTTCAAAGGCCTCGTTCCACGCCTCGCCAGCGCGCTGAATGACGTCGCGAAACTCCAGCGGCGTCGTGTTCTCGATCCACCACGTAATGGGCTCTACGGGCTCGCTAAGGGGCTCGTCGGGGTTTTTCTTGACGAGCTTCCAGCGGTTGATGACGTCGCGGTAGTTGGCCGCCGCCGGGCTGGTCATGTCGTTGATTTGCTGGCCAAAATATCCGACGCGGGCGTCGTCGCGGCGCGGAACGTAGTCGGACGCCGGCATGGCCAAAATGCTGTGCTGCAGGCGCACGGTGACGTAGCGCGAGTCCGTCACGTCTGGACCGCCTCCGACTCCGTTGGGGTTGTCGTACACCAAGTCCACGACCACGTCGGTGTTTTCTGGGTAGGAGCGCACATTGGTCAAGCGCGACTTGGTCTTGCTCAGGGTGCCCAAGCCAAATTCACGGCTGCCCGGGGTCGACGGCGCTTTCACGCGGTCCAGGACTTCGCCCAAGAAGAGCCCGGTGGCGTCGATGAGGACCTCTCCCTTGGAGCGGTCTTCGGCAATTACTTTTTCGCTCAGCAGCACGGCCGGGCTGATGTTGGCTTCGGCCGACTTGCTCAGCGCGGTCGACGGGTCAAAGTAGTAGGCGGTATTCTGAATTTCAAACTGAACTTGGTCGAGGTAGCGGCGAATGCGGAACACTTCGTTCGCGCGAAAGGATCCGCGGTTGAATCCGACCGAGGCCACGCCGTTCTCGGCATAGCTCCAGTAGATGAATTCGCGGTTGAATTGGTCGGCCGACAGCTTCAAGTAGAGTTTGCCGTCGGTGGTGTCCTGGTAGACCTTCATCAAGCCGTCGTAGGCGACCGCGTTTTTGAGTTTCGAGGCAATCGTTACCTTTTTGTCGGTCGGAGCGGCCGGCGCA
>JBEGTJ010000097.1:0-4367 GCA_041179465.1 Bacteroidota bacterium
CGACACGCGCGGATGCGCCGCCTTGAAGTAGCTCGGGCGGTTGCCCTTCTTGGTCGAAGCGTGCAGCGTGAACTGGCTCACCACGAGCAGCTCGCCGCCCGCTTCGATCACCGAGCGATTCATGACGCCCTCGGCGTCTGGAAACAAGCGCATCTTGCTGATTTTCTGGGCGACCCAAAGGTTGTCGTCGGGGGTGTCGGCCTCCTCCCAGCCGGCCAGCACGAGCAGCCCGGGGCCGATGCGGCTGTGGAGCTTGCCGTCAATCGTGACGCTCGCCTCGAGCACGCGCTGCACCACCACCCTCATCGCGTGCGGCCTTTGAGGTCCTTGTAGGCTCCGTGGCGGTACGGATCCTCTTCGTCGTCGCCCGCCAGCATGCTCAGGTAGCTCTCATAACGGGTCGGAGCCAGTTGGTTGCCCTCGTAGGCCTCGCGCACCGCGCAACCGGGCTCGTCCGCGTGCAAGCAGTTCGCAAAGCGGCACTGAGGCGACAGCGCAAACACCTCGGGAACGTAGTGACTGATCTCTTCGCGCTCCATGTCCACGAGTCCAAAGCCGCGAATGCCCGGGGTGTCGATGAGAAATCCGCCAAAGTTCAGCGGGTGCATCTCGGCAAACGTGGTCGTGTGCTGCCCTTGGCCGTGGGCGGAACTGATCGCGCCCGTGCGAAGGTCCAGACCCGGCTGAAGTCGGTTGGCCAAGCTGCTCTTGCCCACGCCGCTGTGTCCGCTAAAAAGCGACACCTTGCCGCGCAGCACCTCGCGCAGCGCGTCGAGCCCCTCGCCCGTCTCGGCCGAAACCCGCATGGTGGGGTAGCCCGCCTGCCCGTAGGCCGCCTCGCGGTACACCAGCTCGGCCTCGCCGTCGGCGTCGAGCGCGTCGACCTTGTTGAACGCGATCACGGCCGGAATTCGGTAGGCCTCCGCCGTCGCCAAGAAGCGGTCCATAAATCCATAAAGGGTCACCGGCTCAGCCACCGTGGCAATCAGCACCGCCTGGTCGATGTTGGCGGCAATCACTTGCGACTTGCGCGAAAGGTTGACCGACTTGCGCACCAGGTGGTTGCGGCGTTCGTGCACCACGCTAATCGCCCAGCGCCCTTCAGATTCCGGCTCGGCCTCGACCCGATCGCCGACGGCAACTGGGTTGGTCGCGCGGCTGCCCGCAAGGCGGAGCGCACCGCGCAGGCGCGCGTCGGCCTGGGTTCCGTCGGCAAATTGCAGGCGG
Organism: Bacteroidota bacterium; assembly: GCA_041179465.1. Taxonomy (GTDB): domain Bacteria; phylum Bacteroidota; class Bacteroidia; order Flavobacteriales; family Schleiferiaceae; genus TMED14. The sequence goes on from JBEGTJ010000097.1 coordinate 1,228, forward strand.
TACCAGCTTCCGGTTGATTTGAGTACGAGGGCTTCCATCGGAACACCAAAGATATCGGCTTACCTTCGGCCTTCGTTACACTTCGCCATGTCGATTGCCGCCGAAAACCTCCGCAAGACCTACGGGCGCCAAAATGCGCTCGACGGATTTACTCTGAACGCCCAGCCCGGGCAGATTTATGGCCTTCTCGGCCCCAACGGCGCGGGCAAGTCGACCTTCATGAAGATTGTGTGCGGACTCATTCCGGCTGACGAAGGGTCCGCCCAAGTGCACGGCATGGATTGCGCCGCCGACAGCCTCGAGGTGCGCCGAATTCTGGGCTACCTGCCCGAGCAAAATCCGCTCTACCCCGACCTGTACGTGACCGAGTACCTGCACTACGTGGCCGACCTCTACCAGGTGGACCGCGACCGCGCCGAGCAACTCATCGCCGACGTGGGCCTCACGCCGGAGCGCCACAAGCGCATTGGCGAGCTCTCCAAAGGCTACCGCCAGCGCGTTGGCCTCGCCGCCGCCCTAATTCACGATCCCAAGGTGTTGATTCTCGACGAGCCCACCACGGGCCTCGACCCCAACCAGCTCGTGGAAATCCGCCAGTTGATTCGCCGCGTGGGCCGCGACAAAACGGTGATTCTCAGCACCCACGTGATGCAAGAAGTTCAAGCGATGTGCGACGTCGTCGGATTCATTCGCCGCGGCCAGCTTGTGCGCGAAGCCTCGATCGAAACCTTCGGTCCGGGCAAAGAAGACCTCGAGGCGGCGTTTCGGGCGGCGACGAAGTAGTTCGGGACACTAACTATGAACTCTTTCGCCAGAAGAGGTCAATCGGAACCCCGCTCAAGTCGTACATCTGGCGCATTTGGTTTTCCACAAAGCGCGAGTAGCTGTCTTTGACGTACTGGGGCAGGTTGCAGAAAAACACAAACTGCGGGTACTTCGTCGGAAGCTGCGTAATGAACTTGATCTTGATCTCCTTGCCCTTGTAAATGGGCGGCGGCTGGTGCTTGACCAGCGAAAGCAGGCGCTCGTTGAGGTCCGTTTTTGAAATTCGCGTCGACCGGCGGCGGTACACTTCCATCGCCTCTTCGATGGCTTTCAGCACGCGCTGCTTGGTCAGTGCCGAAGTGAAAATAACCGGCACGTCATTAAACGGTTGCAAGCGTTTCTTGACCACCGCCTTGTACTCTTCAAGCGTTTGGGTTTGCTTTTCGACGAGGTCCCACTTATTTACGACGACCACAAGGCCTTTGCGGTTCTTGTGAATCACGCTGATGATGGCCAAGTCCTGAGCCTCAATCCCTTGCGTGGCGTCGATCACCAGTACGCAAACGTCGGAATCCTCAATGGTGCGAAGCGTGCGCATGTTGCTGTAAAACTCGAGGTCCTCGTGAACCTTGACCTTTTTGCGGAGCCCTGCCGTGTCCAGCAGCACGAAGTCCATTCCAAACTTGGTAAAGCGTTGGTTGACTGTGTCGCGGGTGGTCCCGGCGATGTCGGTCACAATGCTCACCTCTTCTTCAAAAAGGGCGTTGGTAATCGAGGATTTTCCCACATTCGGACGGCCTACAATGGCCAAGCGCGGCAGACCCTCCCAGGGATCCAACTCGTTGGCTTCGTCCTCTGAAGCCGGCGGAAGCAACGTAATCAATTGGTCGAGGAGCTCACCGGTTCCGCTTCCGTTCACGGAACTCAAGGCATAGGGCTCACCAAAACCCAGGCTGTAAAACTCCGCCGCCTGCGTGGAGCGAGCGTGGTTGTCGACCTTGTTGGCGACCAGAAGCACGGGCTTCTTTTGGCGGCGCAGCAGCTGCGCAATTTCTTCGTCGTCGGGCGTGAGGCCGTCTTCGGCATCAACCAAGAACAGGACCGCGTGGCACTCGTCGAGGGCCGCCTTGACTTGGCGGCGAATCTCGCCCTCAAACACGTCGTCTGACCCCTCGACCCATCCGCCCGTGTCGACGAGGCTGAACACGCGTCCGCCCCACTCGGCGCTGCCGTAGTGGCGGTCTCGGGTTACGCCGGCCACCGAATCCACGATGGCCTCGCGCTTTTGGACCAAGCGGTTAAAAAACGTCGATTTGCCCACGTTGGGACGACCTACAATGGCGATTAACGACCTCATACTAGTATCCGAATTGCTTGAGCGTGCGGGCGTTGTCGCGCCAATCCGCCTGAACTTTTACAAAGAGCTCCAGGTGCACCTGGCGCTGAAAAAAGGCCTCCATGGCCTTGCGGGCGCCGATTCCGACCGCCTTGATGGCCGCGCCCTTGTGGCCAATGATGATGCCCTTCTGCGAATCGCGCGCCACATAAAGAATCGCGCGAATTTTGTGAAGGTCCTCGCCTTCCTCAAACGTGTCAATCGCCACCTCCACCGAGTACGGAACCTCCTTTTGGTAGCGCATCAATATCTGTTCGCGTATGATCTCCGAGGCCACAAAGCGCTCGCTGCGGTCGGTCAACTGGTCCTTTTCAAAATAGGCCGGGCCCTCAGGAATCAGTTCGAGCACCCGCGCCATCAAGTAGTCCAAGTTGAAGCGGTTGAGCGCGCTGATCGGAATCACCTCCGCCTGCGGCAGCAGCGCTTGCCACTTCCCCACCTCGGCCTCGAGGACCGCCTGGTCCTTCAGGTCAATTTTGTTGAGCAGCAGCAAAACCGGCGTTTTCGTCGTTTGCAAATGCTTAAACAGCCCTTCGTTTTTGAGCGGACCCTCGCCGAGCTCCACCACATACAAAAACACGTCGGCGTCCTTTAGGGCATCGCGGACCGCGTCGAGCATGCGTTCCTGCAGCTCGTACGCCGGATCCAGCACCCCCGGGGTGTCCGAGAATACCACCTGGTACGCGCATTGGTCGTTTTCCCCATTTAGGATTCCAAAAATCCGATGGCGCGTCGTCTGTGCCTTGGGCGTAATGATGCTGAGGCGTTCCCCCACCAGCGCGTTCGCAAGCGTCGACTTGCCCACGTTGGGGTGGCCGATCAGGTTAACAAATCCAGACTTGTGGGGTTTTGACATGGCTGCAAAGGTCGGGCTTTTTGAGCGGACTCCCGCGGACTTGCGCATTTTAAATGGATGCCGTACCTTTGCCGTCCATATCGCGGGGTGGAGCAGTTGGTAGCTCGTCGGGCTCATAACCCG
>JBEGTJ010000098.1:0-4349 GCA_041179465.1 Bacteroidota bacterium
TGCCGTTTGTAGGTTCCGCGGCCATGGGCATTTTGCTGCTTGAAACGGTGAACTACATCGAGCACTACGGACTGCGGCGCCAAAAGGTGAGCGAATTCCGCTACGAAAATGCCCAGCCGGCGCATTCCTGGAATTCCAACCATCCCTTGGGACGCTTCATGCTGTTTGAGCTCACGCGGCACTCCGACCACCACGCGCACCCGCACAAGCCCTATCCCGTACTCGACCATTTTGATGAAGCACCTCAGATGCCGGCAGGTTATCCCGCGATGATGGTGCTGGCGGCCATTCCGCCCCTGTGGTTTCGGGTCATGAATCCCCGGTTAAAGCAAGCAACCAGTTGCTAGTTACCAGCAACTAGTAACTAGTAACTAGTAACTAGTAACTGGTGACTGGTAACTAGTTACCCAAGAAACGAGAAGCTAAAATGGGTTGGTAGCCCAAACGCCCAATTCGGGAATAAATCCACGGTCGTCCATGGCCAAGGCGCTCACCATAGCGTGGGCCAGCTCCTCGGGGCGAAGCATATTGTCCTTCAGTGGTTTTTCTTCGCGGCTTTCGACGTTAAAGGCCGTGGGCACGGCCGACGGGTTGACCAGCATTACGCGGACGTTGAACGGACGCAGTTCGTCGCGCCAGCATTCGGTCATTCCGCGAACGGCAAATTTGGAAGCGGCGTAGACCGTTCCGTTTTTGAATCCGCGCACCCCCGCGCTCGAGGCGATGTTGATGATGTTGCCTTTGTTTTGGGCCTTCATGCGCCGGGCGGCTTCGCGACCGACCAGCGCGGCGCCAAACACGTTGGTGTGAAAAATCGTTTCGAAATCTGCCCACGACACCTCGTCCATTGGACCAAAGAACCCGATGCCGGCGTTGTTCACCAGCACGTCAAGTCCGCCCCATTCTCGGTCGATTTCGGCGTACATCGCCTGGATGTCGGACTCCTTGCTCGCGTCGAAGGGCAGGGCCCACGCGCCGAGTTCCGCGGCAACGCGTTCCAGTTTGTGGCGGTCGCGGCCCGTAATGGCCACGCGGGCTCCGCGCTCGATGAGAAGCTGGGCCGTGGCTTTTCCGAGGCCTGAAGAGCCTCCGGTGATCAGTATGCGGGCGTTGGTGAATTCCATGGAACGTGGTTTAATCTAGATAACGGTTAGGGACTTCGCGGGTTCAAACGAACCGGTACTCAATGACGCGGTCGCGCACTGCAAACGGAACCACCGAGCTTAGTCCGAGGTAGTTGGCTCCGTCTTCGGCCGATGAGAATCCGCGAAATGCGGCGAGCGGCGGCATGCCAATGAGTTCGGAGCCTCGAGCGCAGAGCCCGTGGGCTCGGGCCAAGCGGTCGACCGCGTCGTACACGTCTTTAAGCGCGGCCTGAGAAAGGTCGGTGACGTTGCAGCTGACTTGGCTGCAGCCGAACTCGGGCGTGTCCCAGCCAAGGGCGCGTACGCCCGGCAGACCTCCGCCCTCGTGCTCGCGAACGGCCGCGGCAATCGTTTTGGCCACGGCGAGGTTGGTTTCAGAAAGGTTGACGTTGTACGCGAGCAAGAAATCCCGCGCCCCCAGGGCCATGGCGCCGAATTCGGGGCGGTAGGTGCCAAAGTCAAAGCTCGCCCTGCGGGCTTCCACGCCTTCGTACTGGCCTTTGCGCACGTGGGAAAGCAGGCGAAATTCCGGGCGACGGGCGTTTCGCCCATAAAACCATCCGCCGGCGGGCATCGAGGCCAGACCTGAAGCCACGCGTTCGGCGGCGCGGTCGGCCAAGGCGGACTCTTCCGGCCGAAGGGCTACCAACGGGCACACGTCCACTGCTCCGATGCGCGGGTGCGCTCCGTGGTGCTGGCGCATGTCCAGGTGCTGGGTCGCGGCGCCTACGAGGGCGAGGCACCCTTCGACCACCGCATCTTCAGGTCCTGCAAACGTGTACACCGTTCGGTGGGCGTCCCAGCCTGCGTCGCGGTGCCAGAGCTGCAGCTGGGGCACGGAATGCAGCGCGGCGCTCAGCGCGTCGAGCACGGCGGGGTCCCGCCCCTCCGACACGTTGGCCACGCACTCGAGCCATCCCGCCGGAGCCTGCACTACCAAGGGAGGTTTTGGGTTCCGCGCACGAAATCCAGCAGGAGCATGGCGGCGGCCTTGGCCTGACCGGGGCGTTCGCCTTCAGACGCGTATCCTAAGGCGAGTTCGGTGAGGTGGACGTAGGCGACTTGGCCCGTTTGCCCCGCGCGGTAGGCGAGTTCGCGGGCCTGAAGCCAAGACCAGCCGCTCGCCGTTTGGGCACTCGAGGGCGCCCCGGTTATGCCGTCGACGTCGATTTCCAGCCCAAAGGGCCCGACCTGCACGTGGCCAAGCATGCGCTCCAGAGCGGACTCCCAAGAGGTCTCGCCGCGCACCGCCCAGGATTCCAGGGATTCAAACGTCCATCCCGGCGTGGATTGAAGGCGGCGGAGGCTGGCGGCATTGACCGCGTACTCGCTGAGGCCGAGCACGGCGTAGCGGTCGAGGTAGCCGCGGTCGTGGGCGTAACTGAATCCGTTGCCGCTGTGGCGCCCTTCGAGGGCGCGCACGTCCGGGTGCGGATCCAGGTTCAAGGCGTTCACCGGCCGTCCCGCGGCCTCTGCGGCTGCCCAAAGCAAGGGAAGGGCGTTGTTGTGCCCTCCGCCCACGACCAGGGGAACGGCCCCGGCCTTCATCCACGGCAGTACGGCCGCATGAACGGCCTCGTCCACAGCATCCACGCTGCGGGCGTGGCGCAGATCCAGGATTCCGCCCCAGGAAAGCGCCGCGGCAGGGACCCAGTCGTTGCAGGGAATGTTTAGGAGCGCCCGCAGTACGCCTTCAGGGCTCTCGGCGGCCCCAGGTCGACCGCCGTTGGCGCGCACGCCCAGGTCTTCGGCAATGCCGAACAGCACAAACGGTGCTTCGCCCCGAGGGGCAAGCGCGTCGCCAAGGCGCTGCTCTCCAGCGCGCGGCGTGTACAGGTGGGACCACGGATTATCGGCCATAAATCAGGGTTTGGGCGATGCGGTTTTCGCTGGTGAAGTAGGGGAGTTCGGCGTAGTCCGCCATCGGCTGCGTCAGGAGCAGGTGCGCGTCCATTCCGGGCTGGATGCGGCCCATGCGGTCTTCAGCGCCCACGGCGTAGGCCGCGTTGGCGGTAAGGGCAGCCAAGCCCTCGTCAACGCGAAGCTTCATTTGGTGCGTCGCAAGGCTCCAGGCCATGCGCAAGTCGCTCGACGGCGCGGAACCCGGGTTGCAGTCCGACGCCAGCGCCAAGGGAAGGCCGGCGTCGATGATCTGGCGCCCTGGGGTGTAGGGGATGTTCAAAAACAGCGAACAGTGGGGCAAGGCCACGGGCATGGGGCCTGCCCCCGCTGCCCAAGCCGCTTTAAGGGCCTGCAGGTCAGCGTCGGTGAGGACCTCGAGGTGGTCTACGCTCCGCGCGTTCGCGGCCACGGAGGCTTGAATGCCGCCGATGCTCTGGAACTGATTCACGTGGGCCTTGAGCGGAATGCCGCGCTTCGCGGCGGCCTCAGCCAGTTGGTGCACGTCGCTCGGCCGAAAGTAGTTGGCCTCGCAAAACACGTCCACGAAATCGACGAGCCCTTCGTCGGCGAGGGCGGGGAGCCAATGACCCACCGCATCTTTCACGTAGGCGTCGAGGTCGGCGCCCTTTGGCAGGGCGTGCAGCGCCAAAAACGTGGCCCACAAAGGCATGGGCTGCAGCTCGCAGGCCCTTCGAACGACGCGCAGCATTTTGCGCTCCGACTCGAGGGTCAGGCCGTATCCGCTCTTGATTTCTGCGGCGACCGTTCCGGTGGCGCGGGCCGTTTCGAGGCGCTCCAGCAGGAGTTCCAAAAGCGCGGACTCGTCGGCCGCTTCCAGGGCCGCTGCGGAATTCAAAATCCCGCCGCCAGCCGCCGCGATTTCTTGGTAGCTGGCTCCGTCGAGCCGCATGCGAAACTCGGTGACGCGCGGCGCCGCATACACCAAATGCGTATGGCTGTCGACGAAACCGGGAAGCATCCATTGGCCGGGGCCGCGGCGCACGTCCCATCCGGCGTCGTCGGTCGGGCATTCCGCCATCGGTCCCAGCGCGGCAATTCGGCCGTCGACCACGTCGACAAAAGCCTCTCGGAGCACCGGGAGCGAGGCCATTTCGGCGCCGCACAGCGCGTCGGTCGCCAGGGGCTGGGGGCTGCCGACCACGCCGGCGAGTTCGGTAAATCGAATGCGCATGATACGAAGGTACGCTTCGCGTATTTTTGAAGGATGGCCGGCAACACTTTTGGAACGCAGCTTCGCCTGACCACCTGGGGCGAATCGCACGGCCCCGCCGTGGGCGGAGT
>JBEGTJ010000099.1:0-4249 GCA_041179465.1 Bacteroidota bacterium
GCGGAAGGTGCGGCTTCCCTCGAGGAGGTCCTCGGCGAGGTCCGCGTCCAGAACCAAGTACACGGTTTCCTCGCGGAGCAGCGCGTCCAGTTCCGCTTCAGGCACCAAGTCCAGGGCCACGGTGGTCGATTTCTTGGGCAAAGGGTTTTTAAAGGCCACTTCGAGCATCGAAACCTCGGGGTTGTCGCTGGCGAGCGAAAGCACCAAGGAATTCAGTTGGTCCATGCCCAGGCTGTCGGTGACGACGACTTCGGCTGATTTCAGTCGTGCCGTTTGGATTTGCATTCCTTCGTGGTACTGATCGCCCAACTCGCTCGCCAAGTCGACCGCGAAGGCATATTGACCCTGATTGGGGCCCGCAAACAAAGGGCCTTCGAGCACCACTTCGGCGTTGGTCAGTTCCACCGTGTGGATTTCGCCCGAGCCGCCGGAGCACGCACCGAGAAGCCCGACGAGCGCCAATGCGAATGCCGAGAATTTTTTATGAATTAAAAGCATGAGATTGTCGTTAAATTCGGTTTATGTATGACCTTATGGCTACCTAAACCAAGGTGATTTGATGGCAATGTTAGTTCCCTTAAGGACATTTTCTCCACAAGCTTTTCTTATGGTGGGCATAGGTTATTTTAATGTAAATCGCTTTCGTTGGTGACGGCCCGCTTCATGCTGGTACTGCTTGCCGCCGGCCAGGGCACCCGCTTTGGCGGACCCAAGCAACTCGCTGCGGTACATCCTTCGGGGGCGTGCTTGGCCCAGTTCAGTGTGGGCGACGCGGCGCGGGCGGGCGCTTGTGCCGCGGTGCTCGTCGTGCGGGAGGAACACCTGCCATTATGGACGGCAAAATCCTGGCCGATTCCCGTGTTTTTTGTGATCCAAGATGCCGCAAGGGGCACCGCAGACGCCCTGCGGCTCGGATTGAGCCGCGCCGTAGCGCTGGGGGCGGATTCGGTGATGGTAGGGAATGCCGACGACTACTACGGAGGCCTTTGGGAGTCGGGCAGGTCGTGGGTGGAGGCTGGCGCGAACGCAGCCCTCGCCTACCCCCTGTCTAACGTCTGCAGCGGGCATGGCCCGGTGAACCGGGCGGTTCTCCAGGTCGACCGATCGTCCTTCCTCACCGGAATCGTCGAGCATTTCGGGCTGGAACCCGCAGACGCGGAACGGCTTAAGGATCCGCCCGTCTCCATGAATGCGTGGGTGCTTCAGGCAAGCACCTTGGACTGGTGGCCTTCGGCGGCCCAAAACCCAGGCGAATTCGGAATCCCTGAAGCCATAGAAGTTGGCCTGCGCAACGGGATTTCCGTCGCCGTTGACCCTATTGGAAGCGAGTGGCTCGGCTTGACTTATGCCCAGGATCTTGACCGGGTTCAGGCGTACTTTTCTCAACGTAAAATGGACTACTTATGAACCGCAGAAGCTTTTTGCGCACCGCCGGCCTGGCTACCGCGGGGGCCGCACTCCTCCCCTCTTTGGCCTACGGATGGACCGATCTGGGCCGCGACCGGCTTCGGATCGGATTCATTGCCACCGGATTGCGCGGGCAAAACCACCTTGAGCTGATGCTGCAGCGCAGCGACGTCGAGGTGGTCGCCTTGGCCGATCCGCAAGCGCACATGATGGAGCAAGCCCTGGAACTGGTCCGCAAGGCAGGCAAAACCAGGCCCAAAGTGTATGCCGAGGGTCCGCACGACTACCTGCGCATGCTCGAACGCGAACGCCTCGACGCCGTGTTCGTCAGCAGCCCATGGGAATGGCACCGGGCCCACGGTCTGGCCGCGCTTGAGGCCAAGGTCGCGGTGGCCATGGAGGTGGGCGGCGCCCTCAGCGTCCAGGAATGCTGGGACCTCGTCGACGCGAGCGAGCGCACCGGTACGCCGCTCATGGCCCTAGAAAACGTGTGCTACCGGCGCGACGTAATGGCGGTACTCCACATGGTCCGCCAGGGAATGTTCGGCGAATTAGTGCACGGCCAAGGAGGCTATCAGCACGACCTGCGCGGCGTGCTGTTCAACGACGGCAAGTCACCCTACGGCAAAGGCGTGGAATTTGGCGCTGAGAAGGGCTACAGCGAATCGCAGTGGCGCACCGACCATTACGTGAAGCGCAACGGGGAACTCTACCCGACCCACGGACTGGGACCGATGGCCGTGATGATGGACATCAATCGGGGCAACCGCCTCACCCACCTCACGTCGATGTCGAGCAAAGCTCGGGGACTGCACGACTACGTGGTGCGCCAGGGAGGCGCCGACCACCCCAACGCCCAAGTGGAGTTTGCATGCGGCGACGTGGTGACGACGACGATTGCTTGCGCCCACGGCGAAACGATTTTGCTCACCCACGACACGTCGCTTCAGAGGCCCTACAATTTGGGGTTCCGCGTGCAGGGCACCCGGGGGATTTGGCAGGATTTCGGCTGGGGCGGACTCGACCAAGGCCACATTTACTTCGAGGATTCGATGAAGCACAGCCACCGCTGGGCCAACACTCAAGAAATTCTCGCGGCAAACGACCACCCGCTTTGGGCCCGCTATGCGGCATCTGCGGCGGGCGCCGGGCACGGAGGCATGGATTTTTTTGTCGACCACGCGTTCGTGGAATGCCTGAAGCGCCGGGAGCCCTTCCCGATGGACGTGTACGATCTGGCCACGTGGTATTCGATCACCCCGTTGAGCGAAAAGTCGATTGCTGAGGGGTCGGCTCCGCAGGCAATTCCCGATTTTACCCGCGGCGCCTGGGTCGCGCGCGCCCCCGTTTTTGGACTGAATGATCAGTATTGATTGGGCGGATTGGGGACTGCCTGCGCCCCGAGCACTGCGTCCGGTTTCTGGCGGCCTGATTAACGCGAGTTTTTGCGCGACCTGGGACGACGGGAGCGCCCGCTTCGTGCAGCAGGTGAACCGCAGCGTGTTTGCCAACCTGGAAGCCATCGAGCACAACCTCAGGCTCGTGGCGGATTCTTCGGCCTCGCGCTTCGCCGTAACGCCCGAACGCCGCCGGGACGGCGCCGTGCACAGTTCGGAGGCGTGGCGGATTTTTCGGTGGGTGGACGCGGGAACGCGGGAAGCCACGCCGCACGAGCTCGGGGCCTTTTGGGGCCGCTTCAACGCCGAACTCAACCGGGCACCCCAGCCCTGGGCCTGCGTCTTGCCCGACTTTCACAGCGCGCGGATCCGGTACGCGCAATGGGTCGCGGTGCGCAATCAGGTTCCGCAAGCCTACGCCGACCTGGCCCTCGAACTGGAGGCTTGGTCCCAGCCCTACCAGTCCCTAGAAGCCCGCCTGATGCCCGCGGTGCAGCACCACGACGCCAAGCGGAGCAACGTGCTTTTGGGCGAAGAGGGCCTTCGGGCGGTCGACCTGGACACGCTTCAGCCGGGGTACTTGGGCAGCGATTTTGGTGATTTGGTGCGCAGCGCAGCGGCGCTCCGCGACGAAGACGACCCCAAAGGCAACGGCCTGGATCCAAAGGTGTTTGAAGCGCTTTGGGAGGGCTATGCCGGCGAATTTCGGGCCGCCGAAGCGCGCGCGGAGCAGGTTCGCGCCATGCCCGCCTACCTCACGTGGATCCAGGCGCTTCGCTTTGCCGGCGACGCGGCATCAGGAGCGGGCTACTACCCCGAATCCTACCCCGGCCACAACTGGGTGCGGACCCGGAACCAGCTCGAACTGCACGCGAGCATGGTCCGCAACCAGGGCTGACATGCCGCAGGATGGCCTAATTCGCATTAGGTTTGAGGTATGAAGTTGGAACTGCTCCTCGACGAAGTGCCCCGGCACGCTGTGGATCCCGCCCGTCGAGCCTTGCTCGACGCGGCGCTCGCGGCGTTGGACCAGGCCCATGCGCCCTATTCTGGATTTCGCGTCGCCGCCGCCGTTCGCCTGGCCAACGACACGGTGGTCGTGGGCACCAACCAAGAAAACGCCTCGTACCCGGTGGGCATCTGCGCCGAGCGGGTGGCCCTTAGTGCGGCCAGCAGCATCGCCCCCGGCGAAGCGGTAACGGCTATGGCCGTCGCCTACCGTCCGCCGTCGGGGCCCGCCAAAGTCCCCTTGGCGCCCTGCGGGATGTGCCGACAGGCCCTAATGGAACAGCACGCCCGCCAGCAATCGCCGCTGGAGCTGATTATGGCCGCCGAAGAAGGCGACGTGTGGCTGCTGGCCGACGCCCGAGACCTGCTCCCCTTGGCGTTCACCCCGTCGGACCTTCGCGGATGATACCTGATTTTGGCCCCAGCATTTTTTCGAC
>JBEGTJ010000100.1:0-4221 GCA_041179465.1 Bacteroidota bacterium
CGGTCCTTGACTTCGACCGGAACCACTTCGCGTTCAAACTTGCCCGCGGCCCATGCGGCCGCACTGCGGTCGTAGGATTCCAGGGCGAACGCATCCTGCTGCTCGCGGCTGTAGTTGTGTTCTTTGGCGCAGAGGTCGGCGCACACGCCCATCACTTGCTGGTCGTACACGTTGAGCAGTCCGTCCTTGGTCAAGCCGTCGACCAAGGTGGTGTTGCCAAACTTGGTTCCGAGCCGGCTGCCGGGCAGGTAGTGCGGAACCTGAGACATGTTCTCCATTCCGCCCGCCACGACCACGTCGGCTTCACCCAGCGCAATGGCTTGGGCTCCTAAGGCGACCGCCTTCATGCCCGACGCGCAGACCTTGTTGACGGTGGTACAGGGAACCGAATTCGGCAAACCTGCGCCCAATGCCGCCTGACGAGCCGGAGCTTGTCCGACGTTGGCCTGCAGCACGCAGCCCATCAGCACTTCGTCCACTTCGTTCGGGTCCAGGCCAATTTGAGCGAGCGCTCCACGGATGGCGGCGGCTCCAAGTTCCGGTGCGGGAACCGAGCTCAGGGCACCCATAAAGCTTCCGATCGGGGTCCGCACGGCGGACACAATAACTACGTTTTTCATCATCAAAAGGTTGTGCTGCGAAGATACTGCCGGAGTAGGTGAAATCATCTTCAGTTCCTATATTTGCAGCCCTTCAGCCAGGGGTTAACCGCCCTAAACTTGAAGCCCGGTGAGGTGGGTGAGAGGCTGAAACCAGTAGTTTGCTAAACTGCCGTACGGGTAACTGTACCGCGGGTTCGAATCCCGCCCTCACCGCCAGCGCAACCCCAGCGCACTGAAACCAGCCCCCGGGCTGGTTTTTTTTTGGATGCAGCGCACCGAGTCAAACCTCGTGTTTAGCGAGGTGCGCTGCATCCAAAAAGTCGTCGACGCGATGCGCGTCGACGCAGTGCGCTTGAGTTGCGCTGAGCTACCCCCACTACGGGAACGCCGAAGGCAATCCCTACCTTCGCAGCAAACCCCACGAATCCATGCTTCACGTCGGCCTTACCGGATCCATCGGCAGCGGAAAATCCACCGCCGCCAAAGCCTTTGAAGAACTCGGAATCCCCGTCTACTACGCCGACGACGCCGCCAAGCGCCTCATGACGGAGTCCGCCGCGTTGCGCGACGCCATCGAAGCCGAGTTCGGCCCCGGGATCTACCTCGACGGCGTGCTGCAGCGCAAAGAACTCGCGGCCCGGGCCTTTGCCACCGAAGAAGCTACCCAGCGCATCAATGCCTTGGTGCATCCTGCGGTTCACGACGACTTTGTCGCTTGGTTCGCCGCCCAAAAGGCCCCCTACGCCGTGCGGGAGGCCGCCATTCTCTTCGAATCGGGAACCTATCAGAACTGCGACGCCGTCGTGCTGGTGGAGGCTCCGCTCGACCTGCGCGTGCAGCGCGTCATCGACCGCTCGGGACTCACCGAGGCCGAAGTCCGCCAGCGCATAGCCCGCCAATGGCCCGACGCCCAAAAGCGCGCTCTGACTACGCCGCGCGATTTCATTTTGGACAACAGCGGTTCGGAGGCCCAGCTGCGCGACCAAGTTGCGGCCGTGGATGCCGAACTCCGCCGCCGCTAAGCTTACTCGGCTTCTCCCACCGGAAGCAGCAAGTGCGCGTGCTTCACCACATACGTTCCGCGTTCCAGCGACGCCAGCCCAATGCGCCCGTTTTGCCGGTAGCGCACCTCGACCGGAACGGCCGTGATTTGGGTTCCGTCTACCTTGAGCACGCAGGGCGCATTTTGGTAGGTCACCAGCGCGTCTTCAGGCAGCGAAACCAGCACTTCGGGCGCACTCGCGACCTCGGCCCGCACAAACTGACCGGCGCGCAGTTCGGGACTCGCCCCCTCGGGGTGGGCATGAACGCGGAACGAGCCGCCGTCGCCCTGCGCCTTTCCGACCTGCTTGACGACGCCGGGGTAGGCCGTCGCGTTGCTCCCCACTCGGTAGGTTAGGGCCTGGCCCACCTGCAGTTTGGCCACATCGGGTCCAAAAACCTGAAGCTCCAAGTGGCTGTGGCTGGGGTCTTCCACGGTCATGAGCACGTCTTCGGGGCGCACATAGCCGCCCAAGCTCACCTTGACGTCGTGCACGTATCCGTTAAACGGAGCCCGCACGGCGATGCTCCGCTGGATCCCCTGGCGTTCCACCGTGCTCGGTTCCACGCCAATTTGCTGAAGCTGCGCAGCGGCCGACTGCATTCGGGCCCGCCAACTTTGCTGCTCTGCGGTGCGCTGCTGCACCTCTCTGCTGCTCGAGGCGTCTTGGCGCTGAAGGCTGACCGCGCGCGACAGCGCCGCGTCTGCCGCCTCAAATTGGCTCTTGGCCTCGAGGTAGGCCTCCTGGGTACGTACGTAGTCGGGATGCTCCAAGGTCAGCAGCACCTGGCCTTTGCGCACCCAGTCTCCTTCGTACGGAGCAATACTCCGCACAAATCCGCCCAGCGGAGCATTAATGCTGGCCTTGCTCTGGGGCGGAATTTCGACTCGGCCGTTGCAGGCGACCACCGTGCTGAACGTCGTTCGGTAGCTGGTGTCCAAGGTGACGCCCTGGGCGGCCATGGCGGAATCGTCCCAAGCCATGAATTCCGTCGAGCTGGCCTCGGGTGCTGTTTCGGGCGCCGAGTTGCAGGCGCTCCATAGGATAGACGAACTGAGAATAAAGAACAAACGCTTCATAAAGTGGGGTGCGAAGATTGGTAGAAACGAACTTGGCTGGCGGCGCGGCGCGCGGCGAGCTCAGCATCAAAATGGGCTTGAGCAAGGTCCCACGCGCCGGTTTGCGCGAGGCGGTACTCATAAAAATGGACTTCGCCTTCGCGAAGCTGGGCCGAAAGCCCTTCAAAAAGGAGGCGGAGCTTGGTCCAGTCCTCGGCACGGGGACGGCGCATTGCCCAACGTGCCGCGTTGGCCCGCTGCGCCGCAAAATCCAGGCGCATTTGCCGCGCACGGTACTCGGTCTCGACTTCGGTCATCGTGTGCGCAATGCGCGACTGCCGCAGGCGAGCCTGGGCGGCCGGATCCAGCGGAACCGACAGCCCCACCACGAGACCCTGAAAACCGGGGACCTTCTCGAGCTCCTGACGGAACCCGCCCACCGACCACTGCGGGCTCCAAGCCTCAGCGCCCGAGAGGCGCGCTTCGGCCTGGGCCGTGCGCCGCGCCCCGTCGAGGGATGCCCGAAGCGAAGGGTGCAGCGAGGTGTCGGCGTCGATCGTCCAATCTTGGGTTTCGAGCTCCTGGGGCGTAACCGGCCAGGCGAGCCCGGTTGCGGTGCCCAAGGCAGCCGCCACTTCCTGAACCTGGCCTTCGAGCTGGGTAAGGGTAACCTGCCATTGGTCGAGCGCGAGCTGCGCCGACCGCCCTTCGGTCATCGACCACTCGCCGGCCTCGACCCGGGCTTGGATGCGCCCGGCATCGAGCGAAAGCTGGCGGTGAATCTGCGCGGCAAACGCCAAGCGTCCGCGCAACACCTCGTACTCCGCCACTAAGAGGGCTACGTCGCGTTCTACCGCCCTTAGTTGGGCCTCGGCCTGGGCAACCTTCCAGTCGACCGCGGCCGCGTTGCGTTGGCTGCGCGCCACGTGCTGGGCGACCGAACCCAGGGGCTGTTCATAAGACAGGTAGCGATCCAGGTCGACCGCGTTCATCTGCCCGTACTGCGCGGTGAGCTGGCCGCTGCCGAGCACCACCGAAGGTTCCGCCTTGGCCAGGGCTACCTCTAGCTGAGCCAATTGGGCACTGGCGTGCACCTGGTGTGCGGACCGCACCGCCTCGCTCAGGCTCGGCGCGCGCTGCGCCGAAGCTCCGAGGGCGGCAAATCCGACGAAAAGGACCGTGAGCGCCGACTTGGTGAGCCAGCGTTCGAACCTAAGGAGGAGCAGGGGGAGAATCCCCAGGGTGAGCAGCGTGGCCGACACGAGGCCGCCGATGACCACCGTCGCAAGGGGCTTCTGAACTTCGGCACCCGCCGAGGACGAGAAGGCCATGGGAACGAATCCCAAGGCCGCCACCGTAGCGGTCATCAGCACGGCCCGAAGGCGGTCGGCGCTTCCGCGGACTACGGCTTCGCGCCACGGCAGGCCCTCCGCACTGACGTCCCGCACGCGGCTAGCCAAAACGATTCCGTTGAGCACCACCACGCCGAACAAGGCGATGAATCCGATTCCGGCCGAA
>JBEGTJ010000101.1:0-4136 GCA_041179465.1 Bacteroidota bacterium
TCGGCCATCAGGCGCTGAACCGCCTCGTCAAAGCTGAGAACGGGGCCCACGGCGGCGATTCCGCGCTCGAGCACGTCGTCCCATTGAATCAGGTTGAGGACGGCCTTATCGCGGTCTGAGGTCCAGAGTCCGCCCGCGGCTGCCAGCGGAGCCGTGTAAATCGAATGCGCACTCAGGGAACGAGAGACAAAAAAGCTAACCGCCGAAACGAGCATCAGCGGCAAGATCAACGGGTAGCCGCCGCTGATTTCGGTGATCATGAACATTCCGGTGAGAGGGGCGTGCATGACGCCGGCCATCAGCCCGGCCATGGCGACGAGCACAAAGTGGACCGACGGGACGTCCATGCCGAGTTGCCCCAGCAAGAGCACGTAGGCGAGTCCTAAGATGGCGCCCATGAAGAGGGTGGGGGCAAACATTCCGCCCACCCCGCCCGCGTGGATGGTAAGGCCGGCGGCAATGGACTTCATCAGCGCAAGGCCGAGGAGCAGCGCAATGACGATCCAGGCGTTGTGGTTCTGCCACGGAATAAAACTTGGGTCGAGCAGCGCCGCCACGTCGCCCTGCAGGGCAGCGGTGATGCTGGCGAAGCCTTCGCCGTAGAGGGGCGGAATCAAGAAAATGGCTCCGCCGAGCAAGAGTCCGCCCGAAATGGCGCGAAACCACGGCAGTTTGACGTTTTCGAGAAGCGACGAGGACCACCGGTGCGCGCGCTTTACATAGACCGAGAAAAGGGCGGTGACCACGCCCAATCCGAGGTACTGCGGAATGAATTGGGGGTGGAATTCGCCGATGCCGCTTACGGTGAATAAGGTGGTCCCGTCGCTCAACAGAAGTCCGGTCAGCGACCCGGTCGCCGAGGCGAGCAGAAGGGGAACCAAGGCTCCCAAGGTCAGGTCTAGGCTGAACACTTCAAGGGTAAAGACAAGGGCGGCAATAGGGGTTCCGAAGATGCTGCCGAGGGCCCCAGCGGTGGCGCACGAGATCAGCAGAATGCGCTGCTTGAACCCGAGTCGGAGCCAGCGCGCGAGGTTGGACCCAATGGCGGCGCCAGTTCCGACCGTAGGCCCCTCAAGGCCCACCGAACCGCCGAATCCGACGGTGAATGCGGAGCCCACGAAGCTGGTGTACATGGCCGAGCGCGGAATGATTCCGCCGTCCTTGGCAATGGAACTCAGCGCCATGGGAATGCCTTCGCGCATCCGCCACTTGAGGCTGCGGCGAAGGACCATAACAATACTGATTCCGACCAGCGGGAAAAGAAAGTAGGCGACCTGGTAGAGGTCGCTGAGGCGTTCGCCCACTACGAGCTCGCGCACGGCGTGGGCGGCGTTCTTCAATACGACCGCGACGAGCCCCGAAATGAGGCCCGTCAGTACGGCCACCAGCACCAGAAAGGTGCTCGTGTCCAGGTTTTGGGCCCGCCAAATCAGGAAGCGGCGAAGCAGCCGTTCAATCGCTTCCCGGGCTTGAATCATGCCTTGGGGTTCGGCCTTAAAAGCAGGTTGAGCTCCTCCATCTGCGCCTCGGCGATGGGCGAGGGCGCGTCGATCATGACGTCGCGGCCCGCGTTGTTTTTGGGGAAGGCGATGTAGTCGCGAATGACTTCGTCGCCGCCCATCAGGGCAACCAGGCGGTCAAACCCAAAGGCGATTCCGCCGTGGGGCGGCGCGCCGTACTCAAAAGCGTTCATCAAGAATCCGAACTGGGCCTGCGCCTCTTCGGGGCTGAAACCAAGCAGCTCAAACATGCGGGCCTGAAGGGCGCGGTCGTGGATGCGGATCGAGCCGCCGCCAATCTCGTTGCCGTTCAGCACAATGTCGTAGGCGTTGGCGCGCACGGCTCCAGGGTCGGTCTCGAGGAGCGGAATGTCTTCGGGCTTCGGACTCGTGAACGGGTGGTGCATGGCAAACCAGCGGCCCGATTCTTCGTCCCACTCGAGCAGCGGAAAGTCGACGACCCACAGCGGCGCAAACTCAAAGGGCTTGCGCAGCCCGAGTTCCTGACCCAGGTGCAGGCGCAGCTCGCTGAGGGCTTTGCGGGTTTTGTTCGCTCCGCCGGCCAGGACCAGCACGAGGTCTCCGGGCTCGGCGTCCAAGGCCTCGGACCAGCCGCGCAGGGCCGTCTCGTCAAAAAACTTGTTGACCGACGAGGTAGGAATTCCGTGCTCGTCGACGCGCATCCAAATCAGGCCGCTCATGCCGAGCTGCGGGCGCTTGACGTATTCGGTCAGGGCGTCGAGCTGCTTGCGGGTGAAGGATCCGCAGCCCTTGGCGTTGAAGCCCACCACGAGCTCGGCCTGATCGAATACCGGGAATCCCTGGCCTTGGACGCGGTCGGTGAGCTCCACGAACTCCATGCCGAACCGGATGTCGGGCTTGTCGTTGCCGTAGCGGCGCATCGCCTCGGCGTAGGTCATGCGCGGAACTTCGTTCAGCTCGATGCCGTGCACGTCGCGCAGCACGTGGCGCACTAAGCCCTCAAACGTGTTCAGAATATCTTCTTGCTCGACAAAGGCCATTTCGCAGTCGATCTGCGTGAATTCCGGCTGGCGGTCGGCGCGCAGGTCCTCGTCGCGGAAGCAGCGCACCACCTGGTAGTAGCGGTCCATTCCGGCCACCATCAGCAGCTGCTTAAACGTTTGCGGCGACTGCGGAAGCGCATAAAACTGGTTCGGGTTGAGGCGCGAAGGGACGACGAAGTCGCGGGCGCCTTCAGGCGTCGACTTGATCAAAAACGGCGTCTCGACGTCCACAAATCCGAGGGTGTCGAGGTAGCTGCGCACCGAGCGGTTGATGCGGTGGCGCAGGAGCAGGTTGTTGCGCACCGGAGCCCGGCGGATGTCCAGGTAGCGGTACTTCATGCGCAGCTCTTCGCCGCCGTCGGTCTCGTCTTCGATGGTAAAGGGCGGAGTCGCCGCGGCATTGAGCACGGTCAGCTGCTGCACCTTGATTTCGACGTCGCCGGTGGCGAGGTTGGGGTTTTTGTTTTCGCGCTCGACTACGACGCCAACGGCCTGCACCACAAATTCGCGCTGCAGTTTGCGCGCCTCGGCGAGGCGGTCCGCGTCAACCAACTCGTTGAAGCTGAGCTGGGTAATGCCGTAACGGTCGCGCAGGTCGACGAACGACATTCCGCCAAAATCGCGGCGGCGCTGCACCCATCCAGCGAGGGTGACGGTTTGACCAACGTGGTCCAGGCGGAGCTCGCCGCAAGTATGGCTTCGGAACATGGCCGCAAAGGTAACGCGCCGCCCGGAGCCGGGCCGTATTTTTACGCCATGCCGCTCGCCCCCGTGACCCCCGAAGACGACGTGCGCTTCATGCGCCTCGCCCTCCACGAAGCCGTCAAGGCCATGGACCAAGACGAGGTTCCGGTCGGAGCCGTCGTGGTCTGGCAAAACCGCGTCATCGCCCGCGGCCACAACCTGACCGAACGGCTGCACGACGTCACGGCCCACGCCGAAATGCAGGCCATCACCGCGGCCAGCCACGAGCTGGCGGCCAAATACCTGCCTGACTGCACGCTCTACGTCACCCTCGAGCCCTGCACGATGTGCGCCGGGGCCCTTTTTTGGAGCCAGATCGGCCGCGTCGTCTACGGCGCGAGCGACGAGAAGCGCGGATTCCGCACCATGGGCGGCCAGCTGCACCCCAAAACCCAGGTCACCACCGGCATCGAGGCCGAGCTCTGCGGCGACCTGCTTACCGAATTCTTTCGAGCCAAACGCAAAAAATGAAGCTGTACTCCATCGAAACGGGCTTTTTTAAGCTCGACGGCGGCGCCATGTTTGGCGTCGTGCCCAAGTCCCTCTGGGAGCGCACCAATCCCGCCGACGAGCGCAACCTCTGTACCTGGGCGATGCGCTGCCTGCTGGTCGAAGACGGCGACCGCCTGACCCTGATCGACACCGGAATCGGCGGCAAGCAAGACGAGAAATTCTTCAGCCACTACCACCTGCACGGCGACGCGACGCTCGACCGCAGCCTGGCCGCGCACGGGTTTCACCGCGACGACGTCACCGACGTGTTTTTGACGCATTTGCACTTTGACCACGTGGGCGGAGCCGTGGCGCGCCACGGCGACCAACTTCGACCGGCCTTTGCCCACGCCCGCTACTGGTCCCACGCCCGCCA
>JBEGTJ010000102.1:0-4119 GCA_041179465.1 Bacteroidota bacterium
AAAAAAAGTGCCCTGGACTGGACTCGAACCAGCACGAGCATAGCTCACCACCCCCTCAAGATGGCGTGTCTACCAATTTCACCACCAGGGCGACACTTTTAAATCGAAGAACGTTTCGTGACTCGACTGGGATTCGAACCCAGGACCCATACATTAAAAGTGTATTGCTCTACCAGCTGAGCTATCGAGTCGTCTCGCAAACGAGGCTGCAAATATAGCGCAAACGAGCAAAAACCAAAGGACCGCTCGTAGTTTTGTAGGCACATATGAAAACATGGTATTTGTGGGGCTACATGGGCTCGGGAAAGTCGACCGTTGGACGCGCTGCAGCTAAATCCTTAGGCCTGGAATTTAGGGATTTAGACCGCCTCATCACCGAAGAGTCGGGCCTGGGTATTTCGGAATTCATGGCGGCCCGAGGGGAACTGGCGTTTCGCAAACTGGAGCGCCAGATCCTTTTAGAACAGGCCGGTTTTGGCGGAATCGTCTCGTGCGGCGGCGGCACGCCCTGCTACTACGACAGCGCTCAATGGATGCGCGAACACGGAGCCACGGTCTACCTGTCGGCCTCGGTGCCTTGGCTGCACCAGCGCCTTTCGGCCAGCCGTATACGGGGGACCAAGCGCCCGCTTTTGGCCGACGTGTCCGACGAAAACCTCATGGAATTCATTGCCAAGCACCTCTTCGAGCGCCGGGAATTTTATGCGACCGCGGAATTCCAAATTCCGGTCGACCAAATGAGCACCGACCGTGCGGTAGCGCAGCTCGCTGACTTGATTCAGACGAG
The DNA here is from genome assembly GCA_041179465.1 of Bacteroidota bacterium. Taxonomy (GTDB): domain Bacteria; phylum Bacteroidota; class Bacteroidia; order Flavobacteriales; family Schleiferiaceae; genus TMED14. The sequence goes on from JBEGTJ010000102.1 coordinate 788, forward strand.
GTAGGTCGCGCAGGGCGCCGACCAATCGACTTCGACGCGCTCGTGCAGTCCGGTGCTCAACGACAGCCCTTTGATGTCGGCTTTGACGGGAAAGCGCTTGTGGTTGCGGTCCACCAATACGGCCGTCGTGATGCGGCCTACCCGAGCGGTAAGGAAGTGCGCCACGCCGTAAAGTAGGGTGGCGCCGGAATTCAGTACGTCGTCCACCACGACCACGTGGGCGCCCTCGAGGAGGGAGGGATCCAGGGAGGCGCGGGTGTCGTGCAGCGAAGGTTCGCGTTTGTTGACCTCGAGTTCCATCAGTTCTGCCGCGGTGTGGGCCTTCAGGTGCGCATGGATGCGCTCCGCCAGGGCGTACCCTGAATTTCGAATGCCCGCGAGCACGAGCCGCTCAGAGCCGGCGTGCCGCTCCAAGATTTGCCAAGCCATGCGTTCGACGGTCCGCGCCATTCGCGCGTCGTCCAAGATCAGCGTGCGTTCTCCCATGCCCTAAAATTAGGCTTTTGGGGCGGATTTAGCGCGCAGCAGCACGACCGATTCCACGTGAAAGGTTTGCGGGAACATGTCGACGCCTTGAACCTGAACGACGTCGTAGGCGTCGCCCAGCATTTGGATGTCGCGGGCTTGGGTGGACGGGTTGCACGAGACATAAACCAGCTTGGGGGCTTGAATGCGCGCCAGTTCGGCCACTACCGCGGGGTGCATGCCTTCGCGGGGCGGGTCCACCACCACGACGTCGGGGGCGCCGTGACGGCCAACAAACTCGGGCGTGAAAATGCGGCGCATGTCGCCGACCTCAAAGGTGGCGTTGCGGATTTCGTTGCGCTCGGCGTTCCGCACTGCCGCTTCTACCGCTTCGGCCACGCTTTCGACGCCCACCACTTTGCCGGCGACCTGGGCCATGAACAAGGCAATGGTTCCGGTGCCGGTGTAGAGGTCGTACACGGTCTCGCCTCCGCGCAAGTCGGCGGCCCGCAATGCTTCGGAGTACAGGCGGTGCGCTTGAACGGGATTGGTTTGGTAAAACGACTTCGGGCTGATCAAGAACTTCAAGGAGCGTCCGCCGTCCAGCGCCGATTCCATGGTTTCTTCGAGGGCTTCGGTTCCGTGAAATAGGTGCAGGTCCACGTCGTACATCGAGTCGTTGACCTTCTCGTTGAGGCCCCAATAGAGGCTCACGAGGCGGTCGAAGCGCTCGGTCATGCGGTGCATAAGGGTGAATCCGTCAGGGCCAGGGTGTTCGCCCCACTGAATGATGAGCATCCAGTCGCCGGCTTGGTTGCTCCGCAGCATGGCGGTGCGGAGCGCGCCCACTTTGGCGCGCGGATGCCAAAAGCTCAGTCCCAAGGCAAGGGCTTCGTCGCGAAGGGCGTTGCGCAGCGCGTTGCCGTACTCGGGTATCAAGTGGCAATCTTGGATGTCCAGGATTTTATCCCAGAATCCGGGAACGTGAAAGCCCAGCCCGGGCTCGGTTTCGGCCTCGGGATGCGCGTCGAGTTCTGCGCGGGTTCGCCAGCGGTTACTGGTGAAGCTGAACTCCGTCTTGTTGCGGTAGCGCAGCGGCGCCGGAGCCGGCACAAACGGCCGCCAGTCCACGCCTTCGCGGGGAACTCCGCCCACGCGCACCAGCTGCTCTTCGACCTCGTTGGACTTGAATTCCGCTTGACTCGGATAGCCTAAGTGCTGCCAGGGACAGCCGCCGCAGGATTCGGTATGGGCGCACGAAGGCGGCACCCTGAGGGGAGATGAAGACACCAGCCGTTCCACACGGCCCTCAACAAAGTTCTGCTTTCGCTTGATTACGCGCACGTCTACCACGTCTCCGGGGGCGGCGCCCCGCACCAGAACGGTTTTGCCGTCCGACGTTTTGCCGACGGCCACGCCGCGTCCGCCGGCCCGGTCTACCTTAATGTTTTCGAGAATCACCGCGCAAAGGTAGGGTGCTATCTTTGGGTAAATCCTCAGCCCCATGAAGCCGCACGACTACATCGCCCTCGAAGACCAGTACGGAGCCCACAACTACCATCCGCTGCCGGTGGTGCTCCAGCGGGGGGAGGGGCCCTACGTTTGGGACGTCGAAGGCAACCGGTACTTTGACTTTCTCAGCGCGTACAGTGCCGTGAACCAAGGACATAGCCATCCGCGCATCGTAGGGGCCTTGGTGGACCAGGCTCGGACCTTGGCGCTGACTTCGCGGGCCTTTTACAACGACCAGCTCGGCGCGATGGAAGAATCGATGGCCACGCGATTCGGCTACGACAAGGTGCTGGCGATGAATTCCGGAGCCGAAGCCGTCGAAACGGCCCTCAAACTCGCGCGCCGTTGGGCGTACGACGTCAAGGGCGTGGCCAAGGACCAGGCCGTCATCCTTGTGGCGAGCCAGAACTTTCACGGCCGCACTTCGACCATTGTTTCGTTCTCGAGCGACCCCGATTCCTACGGCGGATTTGGACCGGCAATGCCGGGCTTTCAGATCGTACCCTACGACGACCTCGCCGCCCTCGACCAGGCCCTAGCTAACCCCAACGTGGCGGCGTTTTTGGTCGAGCCCATTCAGGGAGAGGCGGGCGTGTACGTCCCTTCAGACGGCTACATCTCAGGGGCGGCCGCGCGCTGCCGTGCCGCCAACGTGCTGTTCATGGCCGACGAAATCCAAACGGGCATTGGGCGCACCGGTTCCTGGCTGGCCACCTGCGGCGCGTGCAGCTGCGCGGGCGGCCGCTGCGAGCGCGACCCCAAGACCTACGTGCGGGCGGACGTGCTCATCCTGGGCAAGGCCCTTTCGGGCGGCGTATACCCGATTTCTGCGGTTTTGGCCGACGACGAAATCATGCTTTGCATCAAACCCGGCCAGCACGGTTCGACCTTTGGAGGCAACCCCATAGCCGCGCGCGTAGCGCAGGTTGCGCTGCAAGTCGTTGAAGACGAGGAACTCATGCAGCGGGCACGTCGCCAGGGCGCTCGCTTTCGCGCCACGCTGAACCAAGAACTGGGGTCGCACCCGCTCGTGGCCCAGATTCGCGGCCGCGGCCTTCTCAATGCGGTCGTCATCAACACCCCCGAAGACTCGCAGGTGGCCTGGGACCTCTGCGTGGCCATGGCCAAGGCCGGGGTTTTGGCCAAACCCACCCACGGAAACATCATTCGATTCGCGCCCCCCTTGGTTTTGAGCGATGCCGAGCTCGACGAGGCATTGGCGCGAATTGTGGGCGCCGTAAAAAACTTTAGGGCCTCCTAAACCTTTCGAAACCTGCGCGGTTATCATAAAGCCCGCGGGAGGTTGACGGACTTCGGTTCGTCAGGTGTATAGGGTAGTTTTCTCCCGCGGGCTT
>JBEGTJ010000103.1:0-4013 GCA_041179465.1 Bacteroidota bacterium
ATCGTTTCACTTCAAATACCCCCTAAACAATGACTGGTAGTATCGCTGCAATCGGAGCTGGCCTCGCAGTAATCGGTGTAGGTCTTGGCATTGGCCGCATCGGCGGACAAGCTATGGACGCCATCGCACGTCAGCCGGAAGCTTCGGGCAAGATCCAAACCGCCATGCTGATTTCTGCAGCCTTTATCGAGGGTGTGGGTCTCTTTGGCGTCGTGGTTTCGCTCCTTAAGTAATCGTCTACGCGGTCGAAGTTCAGCGCCCGTTCGCGGGTGCTGGACTTTCGGCCGTGATACGAACTTCAAACCTATAATCGCATGGATTTAGTTACTCCGGGCTTAGGCCTAATTGTTTGGACGACACTGGTCTTCCTCATTTTGGTGTTCTTGCTAGGCAAGTTCGCTTGGAAACCTATATTGAATGCGGTGCAATCCCGCGAAGAAGCCATTGATCAAGCGCTCAAGCAGGCTGAGGCCGCGCGCGCCGAAATGGGCAAACTTCAGGCCTCCAATGAGCAGCTGCTCAAGGAAGCTCGTGAGGAGCGCGAGGCAATCGTCAAAGAAGGCCGCGCCATGCGCGACGCCATGATTGCGGAAGCCAAAGAAGCTGCTTCAGCCGAGGCGGCAAAAATGCTCGAGTCCGCCCGCGCCCAAATTCACCAAGAGAAGATGGCCGCCGTTACGGAACTCAAGAACCAAGTCGCCCAACTCGCGGTGGACATGGCAGAAAAGATTTTGCGTGCCGAGCTTGCCCAGCCCGAAGTGGCCAAGGCAAACATCGACCGCGACATTAAAGACCTCAATCTGAATTAAGATGAGTCTTTCTTCGCACCGCTACGCCAAAGCCCTGCTCGACCTTTCGGAGGAGCGCACACGGGCAGCCGAAGTGGCATCAGACATGGAGTCGCTGCGCAAAGCGCTGGCGTCCAGCCGAGAACTGCACGTGTTCTTGGCAAGCCCGGTGGTGAAGCCGTACCAGAAGAAAAAAGTGCTGTCCCAAGTGTTCAGCGGGTTGAGCGAACTCAGCCAAAAGTTTGTCGACCTGGTCGTCGACCACGGCCGCGAAGCCAACCTGAGCGCCATTGCCACGAGCTACCTGGAGTCGTACCGCCGCCGTCAGGGCACGGTGTCGGCGAGGGTAACCTCGGCGGTTGCGCTGTCGGACGCCCAGCGGGCCCAAATCGAATCGGCGATCAAGGCCTCGGGGGCCAAGTCGGTCGAGCTTCACGAAGAAGTTAACCCGGACCTCATCGGCGGCCTTGTGGTCCGCGTGGGAGGAAAGCAAATTGACACGAGCATTGCGCAAACGCTGCGCAACCTGGACCGCTCGTTCCAAAAGAATTTATACATCGCTGATTTCTAAATAATCGAACCATGGCAGACGTCAAACCCGCTGAAATTTCTGCGATCCTTCGCCAGCAGCTCTCTGGATTCACTTCAGAGTCCGAACTCCAAGAGGTAGGCACCGTGCTCCAAGTGGGCGACGGTATTGCCCGCGCCTACGGACTTCAAAACGCCCAGTCGGGCGAACTCGTGGAATTTGAGAACGGCCTGCGCGGCATCGTACTCAACCTCGAGGAGGACAACGTAGGTATCGTACTTCTGGGTGCCGCCGAAGGCATCAAAGAAGGCTCAACCGTGAAGCGCACCGGCGTCATTGCCTCGATCAACGTGGGCGAAGGCATGGTCGGCCGCGTCGTGGATACCTTGGGTAATCCGATCGACGGAAAGGGTCCGATTGAAGGAGAGCGATTTGAGATGCCGTTGGAGCGCAAGGCCCCGGGCGTCATTTACCGCCAGCCGGTTAACGAGCCGCTGCAAACGGGAATTAAGGCCATTGACGCGATGATTCCCGTGGGACGCGGACAGCGCGAGCTGATCATCGGCGACCGCCAAACCGGTAAAACGACCGTGGCGATCGACACGATCATCAACCAGAAGGAATACTACGACAAGGGCGAGCCCGTGTACTGCATCTACGTAGCCGTAGGTCAAAAGGGCTCAACGGTTGCCGCTTTGGCAAAGACCCTCGAAGACAAGGGCGCCATGGCCTACACCACGATTGTGGCGGCCAACGCGGCAGACCCCGCGCCGATGCAGTTCTACGCTCCGTTTGCGGGCGCGGCCATTGGCGAGTACTTCCGCGACACCGGACGTCCCGCACTCATCATTTTTGACGACTTGTCCAAGCAGGCCGTAGCGTACCGCGAGGTGTCGCTTCTGCTCCGCCGTCCCCCGGGCCGCGAAGCCTACCCTGGCGACGTATTCTACCTGCACAGCCGCCTGCTCGAGCGCGCCGCAAAAGTGATCAAGGACGACGCCATCGCCGCCCAGATGAACGACCTGCCGGTGTCCCTCAAGGGCAAGGTAAAAGGCGGAGGTTCGTTGACGGCCCTTCCGATCATCGAAACCCAAGCGGGCGACGTATCAGCCTACATTCCGACCAACGTGATTTCGATCACCGACGGCCAGATCTTCTTGGAGGCTGACCTCTTCAACTCGGGCGTGCGCCCGGCCATCAACGTCGGTATTTCGGTATCGCGCGTAGGAGGCTCGGCCCAGATCAAGCCGATGAAGAAGGTTGCCGGCACCCTCAAGCTGGATCAAGCGCAGTACCGCGAACTCGAGGCCTTCGCCAAGTTCGGATCGGACCTCGACGCCGCCACGATGAACGTGATCAACAAGGGTCGCCGCAACGTAGAAATTTTGAAGCAGTCGGTCAACACGCCGATGAGCGTAGAAAAGCAGGTTGCCATCATCTACATTGGCACCAAGGGCATGCTCAACAGCGTCCCCGTGAACAAGGTCAAGGCGTTTGAAAATGCCTTCATCGAGTACATGGAGGCCAAGCACCGTGACGTCCTCAACGCCATTCGTGGCGGAGCCTGGGGCGACGCCGAGATCGGCGCGATCGAAGCGGCGGCTAAGGAAATCATCCCGGCATACGCCAACTAAGTTTGCGCTAAACCATGGCAAACCTCAAGGAACTCCGCAACCGCATTTCGTCGGTATCGAGCACGATGCAGATCACGTCGGCCATGAAAATGGTTTCGGCGGCGAAGCTGAAGCGGTCGCAAGATGCCATCGTGCAGATGCGTCCCTACGCGGAAAAATTGGGCGTTCTGATGGCCAACGTGAGCGCCACGCTCGACGCTTCAGAGAACCCGTTTGCCGTTCAGCGCCCGCTGCGCCGCGTGCTCTTGATTCCGGTTACGGCCAACCGCGGCTTGTGCGGAGCGTTCAATTCTTCGGTGCTCAAGCGCACGAAGGCCGTTTCAGAGGCCCTTGAGGCGAGCGGCGTTTCGGTGGACCTCTTTGCCCTGGGCAAGAAAGGCCGGGACCAGCTGCGCAAGCTCGAGAATTTGACCGGCAGCGACATTGATGCGGTGGCCCACGTAACGTTTGAGGCGGCGCGCGCGCTGGCCGACGACGCAATGGCCCGCTTTGCCGACGGAACGTACGACCAGGTGATTTTGGTGTACAACCAGTTCAAGAACGCCGCCGTTCAGGTGGTGCGCGACGAAGTGGTGCTCCCGATTCCGCAGCCCTCAGCCACGCCGTCAAGCGACTACCTGTTTGAGCCGAATAAGGCGGACTTGCTGAACAGCTTGATTCCGACCCACATTCACATGCAGTTTTTCAAGGCCCTGCTCGACTCGCAAGCCTCGGAGCACGGTTCGCGCATGACGGCCATGCACAAGGCCACAGACAACGCCAAGGGCATGCGCGACGGCCTCAAGCTGGAGTACAACAAGGCGCGCCAAGCGGCGATCACCAACGAGATTTTGGAAATTGTAGGCGGAGCAGAGGCCCTCAACGGCTAACCTTCCCTGCGGTTTTGTTTTTTTCAGGCTCCTTCGGGAGCCTGTTTTTTTGCCGGCCGGCCGGATTAGGCGCAGCGGGTTTTATCTTGGCCAGATGAACGCACTTGTACGCTCCGCTCTGCTGGCCGCCGCGCTGCTGGCCGCCACGCAACCGTCTGAAGCCCAGTCTAAAGGGAATTCCAAAAAAGCCAAA
>JBEGTJ010000104.1:0-3851 GCA_041179465.1 Bacteroidota bacterium
CCTGGGCGAGTCCAACGAGGGCAAGCTCGTGCGCATGAACAGCCTGAGCGTGACGACCTGGCCGGCCACGTGGACCGGTTCGGGCCAGAACATCACCCTATCAGACGGAACCAACAGCTACACCATGCGCGTCGTTCCCCTTTCAGGCGTTTGGAACCGTCCGCAGCCCGTGGGCATGATTGACGTGATCGGCGGACTTCAGCAGTTCGACAACTCGCTGCCCTACACGAGCGGATACCAAATCTTCCCCCGCGACACCAACGACATCATCCCCGTGGTCGCCACCACCCCGACGATTCGCTTCGTCGGCGGCAGCGCCACCAAGCTCGAGGGCAACGTCAGTCAGACGATCAAGCTTCACGTGCAGCCGCACCTGATGACGGCCGGCAGCGTCACCCTCACCGCCACTCCGGGCGCTGGATTTGTGCTGGGCTCTGACGCCACCACGACGCCGGCCTTGAGCGGAACCACCTTGACCCTGCCCGTGCCGAGCATGGCCGACACCGTGAGCTTTGCCGTGAACGTGATCGACGACAGCAACATCGAGGGCAACGAAAACCTGCTCTTCACGATGACGTCCGCCAGCACCGGCCTCACGGTGGGCGCGCCCTCGACCTTCACCTTCACGATCGCCGACAACGACGTCTACATTCCGACCCGCACCCTCCCGCAGGTCAAAGGCATCAACGCGCAGGGCATTCCCGACTCCAACAACAAAATGTGCAAGCTCGTCGGAACCGTCCTCGGCGTGAACACCCAGACCTTTGCCACCACCGGCAACGTGGGCTTCACCATCCACGACGGCAGCGTGGGCTTTGGCGTCTTTGGGGCCGGAACCAAGAACCTCGGCTACACCGTCAATGAAGGCGACGTCGTGCGCGTCATCGGCGTCATCGGCCACTTCAACGGCCTGGCCCAAATCAACGCGGACTCCATCGTCGTGGTGAGCACCAACGCGACCCTCCCGAACCCCGTCGTCATCACCGAACTCGGCGAAGTGACCGAAAGCCAGCTGATCCGCATGAACGACGTGTACGTCATCAACCCCACGCAGTGGACCAACGCCGGATCGGGCTTCTCCGTCAACGTCACCGACGGCACCGACACGATCCAGCTGCGCATCGACGCCGACGTGTCGGACGTGTACAGCGCCCCCTGCCCGGTGGGCACCTTTGACGTGGTCGGCCTCGGCGGACAGTTCGACAACAGCGCCCCCCACACCAGCGGCTACCAGTTCCTGCCGCGCTACCTGGCCGACTTCATCTACCCCATCCCCGTGACCTACGACCTGGCCATTACCGAGGTAATGCCGAGCTCCAACGATGCCAACAGCGCCATCAACGAGGACTGGTTTGAAATCACCAACTACGGCACGACCGCCGTCGACCTCGCCGGATTCAGCTGGGACGACAACTCGTGGAACCCCGGCACGGTGGTATTCCCGAGCGTAACCCTCAATCCGGGCGAAGCCCTCGTGGTGGCCCAGATTGACTCGGCCAACGAAGCCGCCTTCCGCGCCGCGTGGAACCTCGGACCCTGGGTTCAGGTGCTCGTCAACCAAGACTTCGCCACCGCCCAGCCCAGCTTCAGCGCCAGCGGCGACGGGGTGGCGCTCTTCGACACCTCAGCTACCGCCATTGAAGTCTGCCGCGCCGAGTACGCCTTGGCCCTCGCCGGCTACAGCGTCGAGTTTGACACCGCCTGCACCTACCTCGGCAACGCGGCCGTGGGCGTGCGCGGAGCCTACGCCTCTACCGGCAACGACGTCGGCTCGCCCGGCAACCAAAGCGTCGGACTGGGCGAAGGCCAGCTTCTGATTGGGCTGCGCCCCAACCCCACCACGGGCACGGTGCACCTCCAGCTTCCGGGCACCGCGAAATACCGCATCCACGTGCGAAACCTCAACGGACAAATTCTTGCCAGCCAGCAGGTTACTGCCGACCGCGCCGAAATTAACCTGAGTGCGCTCGCTCGTGGCATGTACCTTGTAGAGGTAGTAAGCGAAGCCGGCCGTACCACCCAACGCGTGGTTCTGCAGTAAGGCGGACTTCGAAATCCCAATTGCACCGAGCCGCTCCCACCCCGGGGGCGGCTCTTTTTTTGGGCCCCACACTATTGCAAGATGTTTTTGCGGTCGTATATTTGCACTCCCCAACGCGAAAGTAGCTCAGTTGGTAGAGCACGACCTTGCCAAGGTCGGGGTCGCGGGTTCGAATCCCGTCTTTCGCTCCAGAACAAAACCCGCCCCAACCGGCGGGTTTTTTCATGTTTGCCCCGCCCCAATCATTCGGATTTTTCCGAATTTACCAAATTCAATCAAAGTCCGCGGTAGCGGCGGCAAGCCTCCCAGAGCACTGCCCCGCCGCACACGCTCACGTTCAGCGAGTGCTTGAGGCCAAATTGCGGCACCTCCAGGGCCCCGTCGCAGAGCGCCAGGGTTTCGGGCTCCACGCCGCTCACCTCGTTGCCAAACACCAGCAGGATCCCCGCAGGCGGCGTCGGCATCTGCGCCAGCGAAACCGACGCGTCGGTCTGCTCCACCGCGAACACGGCCATGCCCGCGGCCCGCGCGGCGGCTACCGCCTCGGCGGCGTCGGCAAATCCGCGCCAGGGCACCGTCTCGGTCGCGCCCAGCGCCACCTTGTCGAGCTGCACGTGGGGCGGACGGCAGGTGTAGCCGCTCAGCCAGAGTTCCGAGAGCCCAAAGGCGTCGGCCGTGCGAAAAAACGAACCCACGTTGTGGGCGCTGCGCAGGTTTTCCAAAAGGGCCACCGCCGGAATGCGTTCCGACGGCGACGCGAAGCGTTCCGCACGAATTTCCTCGGTCAGCCGTTTGCGCATGGTTATCTTCGCCATTCCGCCGCAAAGGTAGGTCGCGCTATGGCTAAGAAACCCGCAGAAACTCCGCTGATGACGCAGTACAACGCCCTCAAGGCGGAGTACCCGGAGGCCCTGCTGCTGTTCCGCGTCGGCGACTTTTACGAGACCTTTGGCGACGACGCCGTGGCCACCGCCAAGGCCCTCGAAATCGTACTCACCAAGCGCTCCAACGGGGCCGCCGCCGACATGCCGCTGGCGGGCTTTCCGCACCACGCCCTCGACGCCTACATGCCCCGCCTGGTCAAGGCCGGATTCAAGGTTGCCATCTGCGAGCAGCTCGAAGACCCCAAGGCGGTCAAGGGCATCGTCAAGCGCGGGGTCACCGAGGTCGTCACCCCCGGAATCGCCCACCACGAAACCCTGCTGAGCGCGCGGACCAACAATTTTCTGGCCGCCCTCCACGTCGACGGACCGCTGCTCGGCCTCGCCTTGGTCGACGTGTCCACGGGCGAGTTTTTTGCCGCCGAAGGCCCTCTGGGCGAAATCGACCCGTGGATGCAGTCGTTTAAGCCCAGCGAGGTGGTGTTCAACCGCCGAGCGGGCGTGGACCGCGGCCTCTTTGGCGCTGCCGTGCCCAGCGGCCTCGAAGACTGGGTGTTTGCTCCGGCGTTTGCCGCCCGCACGCTGGGCGACCACTTCGGAACCGCCTCCCTCAAAGGTTTTGGCCTGGACGACGCGCCCCTCGCCACCATTGCCTGCGGCGCCCTGCTGCACTACCTGCGCCAGGCCCAGTACGCCAACTGGTCGCACATCGAGCGGGTGCAGCGCCTGCGCCCGGCCACCCACCTGTGGATGGACCGCTTCACCGTGCGGAACCTCGAACTCTTCGGCCCCACCCATCCGGGCGGAGTCGGCCTGATCGACGTGCTCGACGCGACCGCCAACCCGATGGGCGCGCGGCTCCTGCGTCGCTGGCTGGCCATGCCGCTCCTCGACCCCCAGGCCCTGGGCCGCCGGCACGACGCCGTCGC
>JBEGTJ010000105.1:0-3761 GCA_041179465.1 Bacteroidota bacterium
CCTAAACCTTTCGAAACCTGCGCGGTTATCATAAAGCCCGCGGGAGGTTGACGGACTTCGGTTCGTCAGGTGTATAGGGTAGTTTTCTCCCGCGGGCTTCCCTTTTTTTCAGGATTCCAAGGAAGGCCACGTGGCCATCCAGTCTCGGTACATACCGTTGAAGTGCTGCCGCACCTGCTCGAGGAACTCGGGCGTCACGGTGGCCCATACGGCCGCGGGGCTCCCAAAGCGGTCGGTAGGGTAACGGTAGGTTTGCTTCATCGGTCCCGCCTCGATTTCTACGAGGTAGTTGGCCCCGAAATGAAACAGCTGGATTCGAAAGTCCGGATGGGGTAATTGATCGACAACGCGCACGGCAGATTGCTAAAAATCAGCCCTCAAGCTGATGTTGATTAAACGATTGGTCAAGTAGTTGGGCACCGCGTAGTAGCTGGCGGTACTGATGTCCATCACCCAGAAGTAGCTCGCGGTATTGCGGATTTCCAGCAGGTTGTAGGCCTCGAGGGCAAGCCGGGGCGAAATTCCGCGCCACGTCGGGAGCACGCGCTCAAAGCCCAAGTCCATGCGCCGGTAGGGCGGGGCCTTAAAGGGCTTGGCGTTCTCGAGCGGAAGGCCAAAGGGAAACCCTCCGGTCACGCTGGTGACCAGGTACACCCGGTTTTGGGGCTGGCCGGGCAAATGATCCTCAATTCGCATGCTGAAGGCGTAGCGGTAGTCGGTTCCGCGCCGCTGCCATACCCCGTCGAACTGTTCGCGCACGCGGAACGTGGACAGCGAAATCCAGGATTCGGCGTCGCCCACCCAGGTGCTGTGGAGCTGGTGGTCCAGGCCGAACGCGACGGCGGTGCCGGGCCTTGTGCCCAGGTAGCGAATGCGCATCCCGTCCTGCTCAAAGGCAAAAGCGCGGTCCTGGTACTTGAGGTAGGCCTCGGCTTGGTACATCCACGGGCGTCCCTTGCGGGTTCCGTAGCGCTTGTACCCAACGATGCCGTGCCAGGCGTGCTGCATGCGGGCTTGGGTCTCGAGGCCGTTTGCGGTCCAGTTGCGGAGTTCGCGCACGCTCGCCGTTTGGGCGTAGCTGCCGGCGTTCACGTAGGCTGACCAGTTTGCGGCTCCGCTCGGGCTCACCGAAAACGAGGCGCGCGGACTCCAGCGCCACTCGCCAGACCGGCTGTCGCGAAGCAGCCGCTGGCCCAACCTCAGGTGCAGGATTCGCTCGCCCGCCCGCCAGCTGTCGCTGTAGGTAACCGAGGCCCAATGCTTGGTGTTGCGCAGTTCGCCTTGGCTTTGCAGTACTGAATAAAGTTCCAGCGTGGAGTCGGGGAAGTAGGCGGTGTCGTTGGGTCCGACCACCACGACCGTCGGCTGGTGCGCCAGGCTGTATCCCGCGGAATCGAGGTTGATCCACTCCGAAACCCGGTCTTGGGCCAACTGGACGCGCTGCCCGAGGGTCCAGTTGAATTGACCCGTTTCGCTCACTAAGTGGCTGCCGCGAAGGGCGGTATGCAGGTCTCTGATCCAAAGGTCGTTGCGTGCGTATCGCTGAAAACCGCCGCTGCCGCGCAGGTAGCTGAGTTCGCCAAATTGGTCGGAGCCCATATTGGTGTTGACGTCGCCCAGCCGGTAGGCCGATTCGACGTCAGAATGCTCTACCTCGAGGGCCTGGGACCAACTGGCTTCGGCGTCGAGCACATGGCGTTGGCCAAAGGCCCTGCGCGTACGCCATCCGGCGAAGGCGTTTTGAAACCCGTAGTATTCGGTTCCGGCCATGGCCACCTGTAGGCGAAGGACCTGCGTGACCGTGCCGAATTCGGTGGTCCGGCTGGTCGGAGCTAAGCGGAATCCGTTTTGTTGGGCGATGCCCAAGAATTCATGGCGCCAGGCTCCGTGGCGCCGATTCCACACTACTTGGGCGTCGCGCGAGTCCGCCCTGAAATCGCCCGAAATATCTCCGCTGCGGGCAAAGAGCACGTTGCTGCGGTAGCGCAGGCTGACGCCGAGGTTGCCGGCCCAGGCCGTGGCTCCGCCCGAGAAACCGCCCAGGCGAAGGCGTCCGCGCAGGGAATCCGTGCGGCCGTACTGCACTTCGAGGGCCGACGAAAGTTTGTCGCCCAGTTCCGCATGAAAGCCGCCGGCCGTGAAGCTCAGCGACGAAACCAAGTCCGGGTTGAGCACGCTCAATCCTTCCTGCTGCCCCGAACGCGCCAGCTGAGGTCGGTAGAGTTCAAATCCGTTCACGTAGACGAGGTTTTCGTCGTAGGTGCCGCCGCGCACGCTGTACTGGCTGCTCAATTCGTCGCTCGCCACGACGCCGGGCAAGGTGCGGAGCAAGGACTCCACCGAGCCGGTGGGCGTGCCCAGTCCCGACAAGGTGCCCGATTTGAGCCGCACTTCGCTGGCCGCCGCTCGAACGCGCTGGCCGGTCACGGTGGCCTCGCGAAGTGGGGTTCCGCGCAGCGTCGTGTCGTTGAGGGCCGCAAAGAGCAGCGCAGAGGCCAGCAGGCTCAAGGACTACCGCTTTTTTAGGGACTGGAAGAATTGCGCCCAAGCAAAGGGGTTGCTGAGGCGGCCCAAGATGGCCGAAGCCCCGTCGCTGCCGTAGTAGCGGCCCGAGTTGTACAGCTGCTGCTCTTGGGCTTGGATGATGTAGCGCTGCATTTCGTTGGAACTCATGCCCATCAACGCGGCCTTCTCTTTAAGGGCTTGAATGGCGAGGTTTTGCAGGGCGACGTCGCGCTCGGTGGTTTCAATGCGCATGCGGAGCAGCTCGCGGTTGAGGTCCTCTGGGCGGGGCCAGGGGTAGAGCGTGACCTCGTCGAGTTCCACGGTGTTCCACCGCATGAATACCGAGGCGAGGTAGCTGCGTCCGTGCAGGGTGTCGGGCACCCATAGGCGCTCGTCTTCAAAGCCAAAGCGGCGAAAGCGCAGCGTGTCTCCCGGCACGGCGGTGATCGAGAAAAATCCGTCGTCGCCCGACGTGGTGGTGGTCGATCGCCCCTGGATCCACAGGCGGGCGTTGGGAATCGTTTGAAGCGAGGTGTCGCGCGTAAGGATGACGCCGCTCACTTGGACCACGGATTGGGCCCAGAGTCCGCCGCTCCACACGCTCATCACAAGGAAAATCCAGGGCTTCATAAAGTATGGATAAAGGTAGTGCGGTTCCCGACCTCGTCGCCAACGACGAGCACGAGTTCGCCCGTGGCTCCTGCGGCGTCGACGCGCACGAGTTCGGCCTTGAGGTCGAGGTAGGCCCAGGTCCACTGCCCGTTGATGCGCGCCGACAGGATTTCGGGATCGAGCTCGTCGGTGACGCGAATCCATACGCCTCCGTCGGGGTCGCGGCGCACCAAACGGCACTGGGGCCCTTCGACGTCGAGGCGCACCTGGGCGGGTCCGCAGGTTTTCGAGGCGTAATGCAGTCGCCCGTCGCGGGTGGGCACCCCGGGGATTTTAGCGGAACCTCTTCCGTCGCGCACGGCCAAGTAGGTACGGGTGCGCAGGCTGTCGGGGAGCTCGTCGGGCGTCCAGTAGTAGTGCACGGGCTTGATTGCGGCCACGTCGGGCTGCACGTCAAGGCTTCGTCCGTTGCTCCGAAGCTGAAGGTGCTGTTCGGCCGAGAAGGCGCGGGCGGGGACCTGGAGGCTCCACGGGCCGTCGGACCACGTCGCTGCGGGCTGTTCCCGCTGCTTTTGCGGATTGGCTACGCGGACCGCGCCGCGCCACACCGAACGGTCGCCCGAAGTGACGGACAGGGCGTAGCG
>JBEGTJ010000106.1:0-3655 GCA_041179465.1 Bacteroidota bacterium
GGCCTGAGCAACCTCGCCGTGTGGTACGCCGGCAACGGCTTATCGCTGGCTGCCACCTACGTGGCCGCCCTTCCCTTCTTGGGAATTTCGTTTGGGGCCACCGCGCTGTGGGGATACGCCTTGGGCTTTGCGCTGCAACGCGCGGAGCGCACGGCACAAGCCTAACACGCATACTGGCTGCTGGTTACTGGCAACTGGTTGCTTGTTTCTCCTCTGCGGAGTCGAGAACCTGGCGAACCAGGATCAAGTAGCAAGTAACGCAAAAACCCGGGCAAGGCCCGGGTTTTTGCATTAGGGCATCCAGATCGCCGCCGTCGGAACGATTCCGGCAGGAACCGTCGCTTCGAGCTGCCCGCCAGGGCTGTAGCGCCGCACTTCGCCCGTTTGCTGAAAATCCTTGGCGTCGAGCACAAAAAGTTGGAGGGTAGCGGGATCCGCGAAGAGTCCGTAGGCGGAACCCGAAATCCAGGCATAGGCCGGATAGTCCAGGTCGGTCGGGTTCATGCGCAGCACGTCGCCCGTGTAGCCGTCGCGAATCCAGTACAGCACCTGTCCGTCGGTCTGCAGCTTGGTGGGACGGTCCGTTGGGTAGACGGCTGGGTAGGTCGCCGTTACGCTGCGCGTCGCCAAGTTGACCCGCACCAGGGAAGCCGGGCGGTCGCCACCTCCCCCGCTCCAGTCGGTGTAGCCCGAGCAGAGTACAAAGAGTTCGGAGCCCAGCTTAACCGCCGAGGTAGGATTGATGCCAACTTCGACGGTGGCCAGTACGTCCAGGGTCGCGGCGTCGAGTACCGAAACGACGCTGTCGATGCCGTAGGCGCCGCTGTGGGTCACCCAAAGCTCGTCCTGGTGCAGCACCATCGCCTCAGGCCCGTCTGCGAGGTCGACCGAATCGGTGCGCTGCAGCGACGACGCGTTCACCCGGTACACCCGGTTGCGGCCCCAATCGGTAACGGCCAGGTCGCCTCCGTCGAGCACGACGGCGTGGCGGGGCGAGGCAAATCCGGTGGCGCGCCCCACAGAGGTGAGTCCGGGGTACTCAAGGACTTCAACGGCGGCGGCTCCGTTCAGCACCACATAAATGCGGTCCGCATCTGCGGCGAGCGAATTGCCCAGGTTGCCCAGGCTGCGGCCGTTGACCGACGCAAAGGCGTCGGTGGTTACGCTGTCGTCGCTCGACCAGTGCGTCAAGGTGGCGGTTCCGCCCATGAAGGCGCCTTCGTTGAGGACGTACAGGCCGGTCTCAAAGGCTCCGGGGGATGTTTGGGGGTCGCAGGCGACCAATGCAGCCAAGCTGCTTAGGGCGGGAATGAGTTTGCGCATTATTGAGGTTGATTTAGGGTTGGATTTAGCGGTTGCGTCCACGAAACGGTTAGGTAGCGTCCCGGAAGCGGATAACCGAGCTGCAGCAGCACCGGCGAATTCGTGGCGTTGTACACGCTGAGTTCGAGCGTGGATTGGCGGAACGTGCCTTGCGCATGCAGGTCTACTTGGCCTTGGGCCGGCAGCCAGGTGCTGCGGTCGTTGGACCAGGCAGTGGGCGTGGCCGCGCGGAACCTCGGCTCGACCCGAAGCGTCCACGATCCTAGTTTGCGCGCCACCGGAGCCGAAACCGACCACGGGGCCACGTAGGGCACGTGAAGCCCGAACTCGTTCACGCTCTGCACGGCCTGGGCGCGAAGGGTGCCCTGCCAGGCGCCGCGCTTCCAGTCAAGGTGAGCGCTGCCGCCCCAGCGTGTGATGGACGCGACGTTGCGCGGGGTCCAGATGGTTCCGACCGGCATCCAAACAATGGCGTCGGCAAGTTGCCCGTGGTACAGCTCGGCACCGGCGGATTTGCGGTTGAGGGACGCCCGAACCTCCCAACCCAGTTCAGCGCGCAGCAAAGGATTTCCTCCCGGAACCCAAAACATGTCGTTCAGAGTCGGAAACCGCTGGTGCCGGTGGGCCTTGAGGCTCCACTGGGTCGACGCCTTTTCGGCTGCGCTCAACTGCAGCATGGGCAGCACGCGGCCGGATTCAGAACCCTGACTCAAGTGGCTCAAACCCCAGTGGTAGCGGAGTTTACGCGGAGTCAGACCCGTTCCGCGCAGCATTGCTTGCACCCGAAGCACCGAAGCCACATCCTTGTTAGGGCCTTGCGCCGTGAGGCGCGACGCATCGACCGAACTCGATATCCCATAGCGGCGCCCGTAGGTTTGAGCCCGAAGCCGAATCCCCACCGACTGGGCGCGGTTCGTGTCGTGGATTCCGCCGAATTGGTCGTAGTCGTAGCGCTGTGACGTCAGCGTCGCATACTGAGCACTCTGCCAGTAAACTCGGCCCATTTCAAGCGTTTGCCGCTGCACCGCGGTAGCGCGCACATCGCGCTGTACGGCGCCTTCGCGTCGAATTTGGGTTACGGCTTCGGGAAGCCCCTGCTGAAGCACGACTATATAGGCCGCTCCATCTTGCTTCATCGAACCCTGATTTCCGCGCCATGCCGTGCGAACTTCGGCGCGATGCACTCCGGCTCCGAGCCTCAGTTGCCTTTGCCCCAAGAAATCGCGGTAGGCGTAGCGGTTGAGCGCGGAGCTCAGGTTGACCCCAAGGTCGGCATGGATTCCAGGCAGCCAAACGGACACCCCAGCGTTGCCCAGCGACGCGAGCTCAGTACGGAATTCGGCATTCTGAATCGACCTGAGGCGCAGGCCATCCGCGCTGCGTTCCAGATTCAGACCGGTGCTCGGGAGCAGGCGCACATCCATGATTCCGAGGTCGGTTGCATTCAGAGCAACACCCTCCCACTCAATCCAGGTGTGGGTTGAAGGCAGTCCATCTAATGCCAACCACGCACTGCCTCCCGGGACAGACTGGCGAAGATCAAGGCCTGCGGACAACAGAGCCGAAGCACTCAACCCCAGGGCACGCGGTGCGACTTGGGCGGTGGTTCGTGCTTGGGTGCGCCACATCCCAGCGTCCACCGGAACCTCAGGGAGCACATAATGAAGCTTTTCGCGACCGATGGGATTGCGGACGACGCGCAGCGTGTCTTCAGCCTGCTCTGCCGAATAGCCCGCAAGGGCAGAAAACCATAAGCCAGCAACCCATAGGCTGCGAAGCAATCGCTGCATCATCTTCAGGGCGCACTCTTCCCGGCACGCTCGGATTATCGTTCGAGGCAGGTCTTCTGGCTCGTTCCCCGGCACGCCCCCTTCCCGGTTTCCCAGTGGGTTGTTGCGGCGTGCGGTGTGTGCGGAACTTACAGCTGCGGGTACAGCTCCGGTATTGCACCGGATTCCCTTTTCAGCACGCGGACTAGGACGTTCCTAACGCGTGCACCGCGAACGCATCAAAGGTAGTTAAAAAACGCTCGGGCGGCGTTGTGGGCGGACTCCAGCGCTAGGGGCTTGACTCCAAATGAGGCCCCGCGGGCCGTGGCGAACGTCAGAAGGGCCTCCGAGGGCAAGTTGCCCACGAGGTGGTTTTGCGCAAACGGGCATCCGCCCAGGCCGAGTAAAGCCGAGTCAAAGCGCCGAATTCCGGAATCCCAAGCCGCATCCAGCAATCCGTTGGTCAAGGCTTCGGCGGCCGGCATGTGCAGGTGCAGACCGAGGGGCGTATTCTCGGCCGAAGTCCGCACCGCCGCAACCACGTCGCGAAGGCTCTGGGGCGT
>JBEGTJ010000107.1:0-3557 GCA_041179465.1 Bacteroidota bacterium
ACTAAGGGGGCGTCGGCGAACAGCTCGAGGAGCTGCTTGGCCTCGGACTCGTCAAAACCGCCGGGCACCGGAGTGCCGGTTCCGACCGAAATGCTCGGATCCATGGAATCCACGTCAAACGAAACATATACCATGTCGCAGTCCTTCATTTGGTCCATGACCCGCTGGACCACGGTTGCCATTCCGAGCTCGCGAACTTCGGGCACGCGGTACACCTTCATGCCGTACTTCTCGATCAAGAAATCCTCGGGTTCCTCGGTGCTGCGAAGGCCGATGAAGGCGATGTCTTCGGGGCGCACGCGCTGCGGATGGCCCTTGAGCTTTGTCCAGGAGTCGCGGGTGACGGGACTGGGGTCGTTGATCTTGCACTCGAGGTTGTCTTCGCCCATCGCCGTGGCCAGGGGCATGCCGTGCATGTTTCCCGAGGGCGACGTGTAGGGCGAATGCATGTCGGCGTGGGCGTCAATCCACACCACTCCCAGACGCGCGAGCGGAAAAGCCTGCTTGATCCCCGCGATGGTTCCGCCCGCGTTGGAATGGTCGCCGCTGAGCACCAGCGGAAACTGCCCGTCGTCCAAGGTTTCGGCAACTACGGCCGAAATTCGGCGGTACATGCGCACAATTCCGCGAATCCGCTTGCCGTAAGGGGTCTCGGGATGGCGGTAAAGCAGCGCGTTGTTGGTCTGCACCTTGCGCGGCTGAAGGGCCCTGAAAAACTTGGGTTGAATGCTGAACGAAGCGCTGCGAATGGCCGCATAGCCCAGGCTCGAACCTCGGGTTCCAGCGCCCAATTCAGACATCGCGGTGATTAACTGCAGCATAGACCAAAGGTAAGAATTGGCCTACCTTTGGGCGTAGTCCATGGCCCGAACATCTTCAAACTCCCCTTCGTCGTGGCTGGCTGACCTCAAGTCAGCCTGGCAAGACGTCAAACAAAGCCCCTCCCTCCATTCCGTTTTCGGACTTATCGTGCTGTTAATCGGCATATTGGGCTTCATCGCCAGCGCGTCCACCTTGAGCACGTGGACCGCCGACTACAGCGCCATGGAGCTCGGTTTTTCTCAGGTCGTGAGCCAGCGCGAGGTGGTCGTGCACAACCTTTTGGGCTCGATTGGGGCCGCGGTAGGTATGGTGGTCACGGTGCGCGGATTTGGCGCCGCCTCGCTCCTCCTCTGGTCGGTCGTCATGGCGTTTGGCCTGAGGTGGGGCCTCGGACTTCCCATTCGCACCCTGAGGTTTGCCCGCCGAAGCCTGCTGCGGGCCCTGCTCGTCACGAGCGGACTCGCCCTGATTCCCTGGAACGCCGGCGACGCCGTCGTGGGCGACTACGGACGCCTTCTGGCCTCGTGGTCCACGCATTGGATCGGAACCCTGGGTTCCGCGTTGAGTTGGTTCGTGCTGTGCAGCGTGCACGTCGTGTGGGTGTTTCAGCTTCGCCCGCAGCAGCTCGGAGCGCGGTTTGCGGCACCAACGGCCGCCGATCCCGTTCCGCAGCCCCCCGCACTCAGCGACGAGGAACTCCTGGCCGACGAAGCTCCGGTTGTAGTGGACCTCATGGAGCCGTTGGCGCCCGCCGAAGCTCCCTGGGAAGACCCTGAAGCGCTGGTCGCCCCCACTCCCCCTTGGGACGACGAAGAACTCCCTGAGCCCGTGCTGCAGAGCGGCAGTGCCCCCCACGTCGCCATGGACGTTGCGCCGCTTGCCGATCCCGAACCCGAGGTGTCGGCCTTCGCCACCGTGGCCCCTGAAGTAGCGAGCGCAGGGCCCTACGATCCGCGCCGCGACCTTTCGCGCTACCAGTTCCCCACGCTGCAGCTGCTCAACGACTACGGACAGTCGGTGGCCAAGGTGGACCAAGAAGAACTGGAAGCCAACAAAGAGCGCATTGTCGACACGCTCCGCAACTACAAAATCGAGATTGCCAAAATCAAGGCCACCGTGGGTCCGACCGTGACCCTGTACGAAATCGTGCCTGAAGCCGGAATCCGCATCAGCAAAATCAAGTCGCTCGAAGACGACATTGCCTTGAGCCTTAGCGCCCTGGGAATTCGCATCATCGCGCCAATTCCGGGCAAAGGAACCATCGGCATTGAGGTTCCCAACCGCCACCCGCAGATGGTGAGCATGCGGTCGGTGCTGGCGAGCGAGAAATTCCAAAAAACCGACATGGACCTGCCGCTGGCCCTGGGCAAAACCATCTCCAACGAGGTGTTTGTCGTTGATCTGGCGAAGATGCCCCACCTCCTGATGGCGGGCGCCACCGGCCAAGGAAAGTCCGTGGGCCTCAACGCGATTTTGGCGTCGATTCTCTACAAAAAGCACCCGGCCGAGGTCAAGTTTGTCTTGGTCGACCCCAAAAAGGTCGAACTGACGCTGTTCAATACCATTGAACGGCATTTTTTGGCGAAGCTCCCGGGCACCGACGAGGCGATCATTACCGACACGACCAAGGTGATCCACACGCTGAACTCGCTGTGCATTGAAATGGACCAGCGCTACGAGCTGCTGAAGTCCGCCTTCGTGCGCAACCTCAAGGAATACAACGCCAAGTTCACGGCGCGCAAGCTCAACCCCGAAGAGGGTCACCGCTACCTGCCCTACATCGTGCTGGTGATTGACGAATTCGCCGACCTCATTATGACGGCCGGAAAAGAGGTCGAAACGCCGATTGCCCGCCTGGCTCAGCTGGCCCGCGCCATTGGCATTCACCTGATTGTGGCCACGCAGCGGCCCTCGGTCAATGTCATCACGGGCATCATCAAGGCCAACTTCCCCGCGCGGATTGCGTTCAAAGTGAGCGCTAAAATTGACTCGCGGACCATTTTGGACGCGGGCGGCGCCGAGCAGCTCATTGGCAAGGGCGACATGCTGATTTCGAGCGGCAACGACCTGATTCGCCTGCAGTGCGCGTTCCTGGACACGCCCGAGGTCGAGCAGATTTGCGAGTTCATCGGCGGCCAGCAAGGCTACCCTGAGGCCTACCAACTCCCGGAGTACGAGTCAGAAGAAGGCGGACTCGGCGGCGGCGGGAACTACAGTGCCGACGAGCGCGACAGTATGTTTGAAGAGGCTGCACGCATCGTCGTCATTCACCAGCAAGGCTCGGCATCGCTTTTGCAGCGCAAGCTGAAGCTCGGTTACAACCGTGCAGGCCGATTGATCGACCAACTCGAAGACGCGGGCATTATCGGCCCCTTCGAAGGATCAAAAGCCCGCCAGGTTCTGATTCAAGACGAAATGCAACTCAACGAACGACTAAAAAACATATGAACGCTCGACTGAAAACCTTTGCTGTAGCGTGTGTACTTGGCTTCAGCGCATTGGCCCAAACCGAAACGCCGCTCGCCTACTTGCAGCGCGTGAAAAAGCAAGCCCTAGCCTACACCGACCAGAAGATCAGCTTTACCTCGGTGATGGATGCCCCAGGCCGCAACGGACAGCGCGTGCAGCGAAAGACCAGCGGCAAAGTGGAAGGTGATAGTGTAAAAAGTGGACCCGCCGGGCAGACGGCCGCCGGTCCCGCAAGGGACGGGAGGAAAGTCCGGTCTCCATAGGGC
>JBEGTJ010000108.1:0-3367 GCA_041179465.1 Bacteroidota bacterium
TGCAGACCGCAAGGGCAATTAGCTCAGTTGGTTTAGAGCATCGCCTTGACAGGGCGGGGGTCACAGGTTCGAATCCTGTATTGCCCACCGAGAAACCCGGCGCCGAGAGGTGCCGGGTTTTTTTTAGGGTGAATGCAAAGCGTGCTTGGGCATGCCCCATAATTCGGACGATTAAAAGCGGTCATTCGTACCCTAAGCGTTTGAATGCGAATGTATTGGCTCTGGTGCGGAGCGGTCCGCGACCGCGAGCGTACCTTTAACCCGTTATCCCGCCATGCGCATCCTGTACCGCCTCCCGCTGCTTCTGCTCATCATGATGGGCATCGTGTTCGGACTCGTGCTGCTCAAAGCCCTGGGCGCGTCCATCAAGGCCCGGCACGGATACCTGGCGGTGGGTAAAAAACTGTGGCTCGCCATGATGGGCATTCGAATTCGGGTCCGCGAAGGGGTTCCGCCGCGCGAAGCCGGAATCCTCATGGCCAACCACCGCAGCTACGTCGACGTGATGTTTTTTCGGTCCGCCACCCCTCAAATTTACCTGAGCAAAGCTGAAGTAAAGAGCTGGCCCCTAATTGGTTGGGGCGCAAAAGCCCTCGACGTGGTGTTCGTCGACCGCAGCAGCAAAGAGTCGCGCAGCGCCTCTCGGGCGGAACTCGCCGAGCGCGTGCGAAACGGCCTGAGCCCCGTGGTGTTTCCTGAAGGCACCACCGTCGACCGCGGCCTCCTCGAGTTCAACCCCGGAATGTTCTACACCGCCGCCGAACTGGGCGTTCCCGTGATTCCGTTTGTCATGGAATATTCCGACCCCAAAATGGCATGGGTCGACGACGACACGTTCGTGACGCACCTGCTTAAAATGCTTACCCGTCCGCCCTGGCACGTCGACCTCTACATCGGAGAACCCGTGCGGAACCCCGACGGCGCCCAACTCGCCGAAGAAATCCGCGCTTGGATGCTTCAAAGGGTTAAAAAATAGCGCGACCTTTGCCCCGCACCCATCGTTCGGATTTTTCCGGATTTACTTTTTTCTACCGCCCCATGAACAAGGGATTAGCCTTACTCGCCGCCGCCGCCCTCGCTGCCTGCTCGCGCGACCTCCTCACCGTGGACGACCTCGACGTCACCCTTCGCCCCGGAATCACCGTGCCCATTGGCCAGATCGACCTGACCCTGGGCGACGTCTTCAACCCCGACTCGGGCCTGGTCACCGTGGACCCCGACCAGACCTACCGCCTCGTCTACCGGCAAACCGGCCTCCTGCAGGTGGGCGTCGCTGAATTCCTCGACCTCCCCGCGCAGCCGAGCGTCAACGAAACCTTCAAATCGGGCTACATCGAACTCCCCGACGTCAACGCCGCGGCCGCCATCCGCTTCGGAAAACTCGCCCGCAGCATCACCAACCCGGCCGGATTCGCCACCACCATGGCCGCCGCCCAGGGCGGAGCCGCCCCCGTCCCTGCGCTTCCCACCCAAAACCCCGGAAACCTGGCCTCCGCTTCAATTAACACCTTGACTTTGGCCAGCTTCCACAGCGGAACCATGACCCTCAAGGCCGTCAACCACTACCCTGTGGCCGTCAGCGCCACCGTAGTCCTGGCCAACTCCGCCGGGCAAGCCCTGCTCACCTACAACCTCGGGACCATCCCCGCCGGAGACTCCGTCAGCGTCCCCGCCTCGCTCGCCGGCAAAACCATTCCGAACCAAGTCAAATTCAACCTGACCAACTTCAGCAGCCCCGGCAAAGGAACCCCCGGAGTGCCCAGCACCTACGCCGCCATCGACACCAACGCGAACCTCAACCTGAGCCTCACCGGCAGCGACCTCTTCATCTACAGCGCCACCGCCCAAACCCAGTCCCAGACCCTCGTCGACGACACCTTGGACTTGGCCTTCAGCGCCCCTGCGGGCGTGCGCCTCACCGAACTCGGCCTGAGCCAGGGGCAACTCAACTACAGCATCACCTCGGCGGTCCCCGAACCCTTGACCATCCTGCTGCAGTTCCCGAGCGGAACCGTCAACGGCCAGCTCATCCAGCAAACCGTCAACCTGACCCAAGGAACTCCCGCCACCGGCAGCATTTCGTTCCAGGGCGCCCAGCTCTTCTTGGGCTCCAACCCGGCGCACCCCTACAACGAACTGCCCATTCGCTACGCCGCCACCCTCAACTCCACCGGCCAGCAGGTCACCTTGGACTCGGCCACCGGCGTCAGCATGAACTTCAGCTTCGCCAACGTCGAATTTGGCCACGCCCTCGGATTCTTTGGCCAGCAAAACGTGTCCATCCCTGCCGACACCCTGTCGCTTGACCTTGACTTCGTCAACCGCTTGGGCGGAAGCGTCGTCTTCGCCGACCCCAAAGTCCAGCTCGCTGTCACCAACAGCCTCGGACTTCCCATCACCCTGGACCTCGACGTGGCCAGCCACGACGCACAGGGCGGGGTGCACCCCTTGGGAATTCCGCCCACCCTGCTCCCGTACCCCCAAACCGCCACCCAGTTTGGCCAGACCGTGCAAGACACCCTGACCTTCGACAAAAACAACACGAGCATCGTCGACTTCCTGACCTTGCCCAAGCAGCAGTTCACCTACGGCGGCCAAGTTCAGATCAATGCCGACACCGTCGCCACGGGCGTCGAGAACTTCGTCACGGGCACCAGCGCCATCTCGGCCGACGTCCTCATGGAACTGCCGTTCTACTTCAGCGCCCAAGGCCTCGGCCTCACCGACAGCGTCGACCTCGGCAGCTCCCTGAGCGCCCTGGACACCGTGGTCCAGGAACTGGCCCTGCGCGTCGAAACCACCACGACCTTGCCGCTCGACGCCACCTTGGCGCTCACTCTCTTTGACGACGCCGGCCAGATCGTCTACACCGCCCAGCTCCCGCTGCTCGCCTCGGGCGTGCTCGACGCCGCCACGGGCCTGGTGACCGCGGCCACGACCCAGACTTCGGTCCTCAGCGTGGGGGCCGCCGACGTGCCTGCCTTCGCGCGCGGACGCTGGATGCAGCTCACCGCCGAGCTGGGCACGGGCACCGCCCCCGGGTCGCCGACCCACCCCGTCAAGCTCTTGAGCGACGCCGAACTTCAGGTGCGCCTCGCCGTTTCGTTGGACGTAAACCTTGAACTCTAATGCGTATTCTGCTTCTAGCTACTGGTTTTTGGTGTGCCCTCGGTGCGCAGGCACAAGATCTTTTGTATGCCCAGCGCGGCAACCCCACGTCCCTGCTCGTGAACCCCGCCGCCGACGTCGACGCGCGGATCTGGTTGGCGCTGCCCACCCTCAACGCTACCGTCCAGACCAGCTTTGCCGCGGGCGACGTGCTCGGGGGCGACTTGGGCACTTTGTGGCGTCAGTTCCCGAGCGAGGC
>JBEGTJ010000109.1:0-3103 GCA_041179465.1 Bacteroidota bacterium
CCCAGGGCGCGGATCGAATAAAGGTCCAAGCCGGCGTGCATGCTCCAGTCGTTCCAAAGCGGAAGCTGGAGCTCACCGCCCGCGGAGAGGTTGAGGCCGTCGATTCCGCCCTCTTGTGCGCCCCATTTGCCAAAGGGCGAGGCTTGGTCGCGAAGGAACATCGGGAGTCCGCCGTACACCGAAAACTCGGGGCTTTGAGCGAGGGAAGCAAAAGGCAGCGTACCTAGAAATAAGATTGTGAGACAGTTCTTCACCACGGAGTATTTTTCCCAAAGGTACACTACCTACCTTTGCACTCCTTTTTCGAATACTATTTCGCCATGAACGCAAACTGGACCGTCGACGCCGATTTGAACGCGCGCTTATCGCTAACCATCGAACGCAGCGAGTACGCTGAAGCTGTTGAAAAACAGCTCACGGACTACCGCAAAAAGGCGCGGATTCCTGGCTTCCGCCCGGGCATGGCGCCCATGACGCTGATCCGCAAGCAGTACGAGGGACCGATTACCGCCGACGAAATCAACAAGCGCCTGCAGGACGAGCTTTATGCCTACCTGGAGCGCGAGAAAATCGACGTTCTGGGCCAGCCCCTGCCCGTAGCCGGCGACGTGGATTTCACGGCAGAATCCAACACGTTTGTGTTTGAGCTCGGCGTGGCTCCGGCTCTTGAACTTGAGGTCAGCGACAAGGTGAAAATTCCGTTTTACGTCATGGAGCCCACGGAAAAAGACCTCCATAAGGAAGTGGAAAACCTGCGCCAGCGCTACGGCGCCATGAGCGAAGTCGAAACGGCGGGCGACGACGACCTGTTCTACGGCCACTTTGACGTTGCCACCAAAAAGGGGGAGGCGGTTGAAGGCGCGGCCCACAAGCACGGCCGTTTTGGCCTCAATGCGGTGAGTGGACGTTCACTCAAAAAGGACCTCAAGGCCCTCGCCAAAGGGGACAGCTTGGTCCTCGACGTAAGCGACTTTGAAAAAGACTTTGATCTGTACCAAGTGCTTGGTTTTACCGCCGAAGAGCGCGCAATGGCGACCGGCTACTTCCGGTTCAAGCTGGAGCAGATTTACCACATCGAGCCGGCGGCCCTGAATGCCGAGCTGTTTGACAAACTCTTTGGGGAGGGCGTGGTCACCGACGAGGCAGGGCTCCGCGCCAAAATCAAGGAAGAATTGACTCAAATTTACCAGCGCGACGCCGAGCAGCACTTCTTCAACCTCGCCAGCGACAAGCTGATGGAGACCAAGTTTAAGCTTCCCGCCGCGTTTTTGAAAAAGTGGATGACGACCGCCGGCGAAAAGCCGCTGGATCCGGCCGAAGTCGAGGCGCAGTGGCCGCAGACCGAGAAGGCCATGCGTTGGCAGCTCATCGAAACCAAGCTGGTTAAGGACCACCACATTCACGTGCACCGCGAGGAGCTGGTCGACTTCGTCACCGGGGAAGTCGTCGCCCGCATGCGCCAGTTTGGCCGCGAGCTCAGCGCCGAAGAGGCCCAGCCCGTCGCCCTCAACCTGCTGAAGGAGCGGGCCCAGGCCGAGCAGTATTCGGAACAGCTTTTGCAGCGTAAATTGATGCAGTTCGTGCTGGGTGCTTTTGGCAAAAAAGAAATCAAAGCGACCTACGCGGACTTCGTCAAAGAAGTGAACAAAACCCAGAAGTAATTGATCCCCATGGATTTCGGAAAAGAATTTAAGCGGTACGCAATGCTCGACAAGGGCATCAGCAGCATGCACCTCGAGCACTACGTCGACAATTCGTTGACGCCCTACATTATCGAGGAGCGCCAGCTCAACGTGGCCCAGATGGACGTTTTTTCGCGCCTGATGATGGACCGCATTATTTTTCTCGGAACCGGAATCAACGACCAGGTCGCCAACATCGTTCAGGCGCAACTGCTCTTTCTGGAGTCGGCCGACGCCAAAAAGGACATTCAGATCTACATGAACAGTCCGGGCGGCAGCGTGTACGCGGGCCTCGGAATCTACGATACCATGCAGGTGGTGGCGCCTGACGTGGCTACGATCTGTACGGGCATGGCGGCCTCCATGGGGGCGGTGCTGCTCTGTGCGGGCGCCAAGGGCAAGCGTTCCGCGCTCAAGCACAGCCGCGTCATGATCCACCAGCCGATGGGCGGTGCCCAAGGACAGGCCAGCGACATGGAAATCACGCTGCAGGAAATCCTCAAGCTCAAGAAGGAGCTGTACGAAATCATCGCTTCGCACTCGGGCCAGCCGTTTGACAAGGTGGAGCACGATTCGGACCGCGACTACTGGATGACCTCCGAGGAGGCCAAGGCCTACGGTATGATTGACGAGGTGCTCGTCAGCAAGCCCCGCGCTTAAGCCCCGCAATCCATGACCGACGCCAACCAGTGTTCTTTTTGCGGACGTCCGTCCACCGAGGCCGGGCTGCTGGTTTCGGGTTTGGACGCGCAGATCTGCGCCAACTGCATTGAGCAGGCCCACCATATTCTTGAGGAAGAGACCGACGACGAAGACGCCTCGGCCCTCGGGTCGATGGAACTTCCGAAGCCGGCCGAGATCCGAGCCCGCCTCGACGAGTACGTGATTGGGCAAGACGACGCCAAGAAAATCCTCGCGGTGGCCGTGTACAACCACTACAAACGCGTGCTGCACGGCGGCGTGGGCGACGAAGACCTCGAGAAGTCCAACGTCATCATGGTGGGCGAGACCGGCACCGGCAAAACCTTGCTGGCCCGCACCATTGCGCGAATGCTCAAGGTTCCCTTTGCCATCGTCGACGCCACGGTCCTCACGGAGGCGGGTTATGTGGGCGAAGACGTCGAGAGCATCCTCACCCGACTGCTCCAGGCAGCCGACTACAACGTGGCCGACGCCGAGCGCGGAATCGTCTTCATCGACGAGATCGACAAGATTGCCCGCAAGAGCGACAACCCGTCGATCACCCGCGACGTTTCGGGCGAGGGCGTGCAGCAGGCCCTGCTCAAGCTGCTCGAAGGCACCAAGGTCAACGTTCCGCCCAAAGGCGGCCGCAAGCATCCCGACCAAAAGTTTGTCGAGGTCGACACGCGCAACATTCTCTTCATCGCGGGCGGAGCCTTTGACGGCATCCAGCGCCACAT
>JBEGTJ010000110.1:0-3078 GCA_041179465.1 Bacteroidota bacterium
GCATTTGCACTTTGACCACGTGGGCGGAGCCGTGGCGCGCCACGGCGACCAACTTCGACCGGCCTTTGCCCACGCCCGCTACTGGTCCCACGCCCGCCACTGGGACTGGGCCACCAACCCCAATCCGCGCGAAAAAGCCAGCTTCTTGCGCGAAAACATCATGCCCCTGCAGGAATCCGGCCAGCTCCACCTCATCGAGGGCGACGCCGCACGCATCACCACGCCCCTCGGATTCGACGCCTTTGTGGTCAACGGCCACACCGACGCCCAGATGTGCCCCATCCTCGACCACGGCGGCCAAACCCTCGTGTACATGGCCGATTTGCTGCCGTCGACCGGACACATTCCGCTGCCCTACGTCATGGGCTACGACACCCGGCCGCTGCTGACTCTCGAAGAAAAGGCCCGCATTCTCAACGAGGCCGCCGACCGCGAGTACCTGCTCTTTCTCGAGCACGACCCGCTCAACGAAGTGGCCATCCTTACCCCAACCGAAAAGGGTCCGCGCCTGGCCGAAGTCCAAAAACTGTAATTTGCCGACGACATGAAAAACCTCTTGAGCATCGCCGCCGTCCTCTGGGCCGCAGGAATGGGGGCCCAAACCCCGCAAGCCCCCTACTGGCAGCAGGCCGTCCGCTACCAAATCGACGTCGACCTCGACCACAACCAGCACCGCCTCGAGGGCAAAATGCGCCTGGAATACACCA
Source organism: Bacteroidota bacterium (assembly GCA_041179465.1). Classification (GTDB taxonomy): domain Bacteria; phylum Bacteroidota; class Bacteroidia; order Flavobacteriales; family Schleiferiaceae; genus TMED14. The sequence goes on from JBEGTJ010000110.1 coordinate 708, forward strand.
ATAACAGCCCCGACGCGCTCGACGAAATCTTCATGCACCTCTACTGGAACGCGTTCCAGCCCGGAAGCATGATGAGCAACATGGCCAACATTCCGACCCAGTTCAAAGACAAGGCCATCGGTTCCAAAATCGAGCAGCTCAAGCCCCACGAAGAAGGCGAGCAAATCGTGCGCGCCGTCAAGCACAACGGCCGCGAGCTGGCGTTCCACGTGAACCAAACCGTACTGCACGCCCAGCTCCAGGAACCCATTGCCCCCGGAGCCACGCACGTTTTTGAGCTGGAGTACACCACCCGGATTCCGATCGTCATCGAACGCGCCGGCCGCGACAACAAAGAGGGCGTCGACTACAGCTTCACGCAATGGTACCCCAAAATGTGCGTCTACGACCGCGACGGCTGGCACCCCGACCTGTATGTGGCTCGCGAATTTTATGGGGACTTTGGCCGCTTTGAGGTCAACGTCACCGCCGATGCGGGTTTTGTGCTCGGCGGAACCGGCGTGCTTCAAAACCCCGACGAAATCGGACACGGCTACAGCGACAAGCCGGTCAAGCACAAGAAAAAGGCGCGCATCACCTGGCGTTTTGCGGCCGACAGCGTGCACGACTTCGCCTGGACCGCCGACCGCGAGTACCAGCACCAGCGCTTCACGCTGCCCACCGGAACGCAGATTCACTACCTCTATTTGCCCGACGCCAAGTCGCGCATGATGTACGAGAACGAGCGCTTTCGCGCGGACCTCGCCACCTACTTCGCCTTCATGAACGAGCGCTTCGGCCCCTACCGCTGGCCCCAATTCAGCGTGATCCAGGGCGGCGAAGGCGCAATGGAGTACCCCATGTGCACCCTCATGGAATCGCACGGCGACGACTACCTCGGAACCTTCAGCGTGGTCGCCCACGAAGGCTCGCACATGTGGTTCTACGGCATGCTGGCCACCGACGAACAGCGCTACCACTGGATGGACGAGGGCTTCACCAGCTTTGCCGAAGACGAAGTCATGAACGTCATCTCGGGCGCCAACAAGCCCAACGCCCACGAGGGCTACCTCAGCACGTTTGCCAAGCGCGCCGCCAAAGCCGCATGGCGCGAGCCCGCCAGCACCCCGGCCAACTACTTTGACGGCAAGTTTCCGTACCAAATGGCCGCCTACATGATGGGTTCGCTCTACCTCGTCCAGCTGCGCGGAATCGTCGGCGACGACGTCTTTTGGCGGACCATGCACCGCTACTTCGACGAGTGGAGCTTCAAGCATCCGCGCCCCGAAGACTTCGTGCGCATCGCCGAGCGCGAGTCAGGCATGGTGCTCGACTGGTACCACGACCAGTGGATCAACACCACCAAGTACCCCGACGTGGCCATCGACAGCGTGTGGAGCGACCAGCGCGCCCTCACCTTTGTGCGCCTCGAGCGCCGCGGAACCATGGCCCTCCCCGTCGACGTCAAGGTCACGTTTGAAAGCGGAGCCAGCATGACCTATACCTTGCCCCTCCTGGAACAGCAGGGCCACAAAAAGGACCCGCTCCTCGTGCTCGCCGGCCCCTGGAACTACACCCAAAAGACGTTTGACCTGATGGTCGAAACGCCCCTCAAAGGCATTCGCTCCATCGAGGTCGACCCCGGACACTGGACCGCCGACGTCAACCGCGACGACAACGTGTGGCCGCAGGCAGCGAGCAACTAGCTGCGGGCCAAAGGCAACTCCCTGCGGACTGAAGCGCCCCAATTCATTCGGATATATCCGGATTTACTTTTTTTCGCACAGCGCCTAATTGGTAAACCACTAGGTTACAGAAATTTAGTTTTTCACATGCTCAGGCTTCGACGCTAGGTCTCCTAAAAGACTAGCTTCAATCCCAGCATCAACTGCGTTCCCGCCATCGGATACACCAGGTTTTCGTCGGTTCGCGCGCCGTCGTACAAGTAGCCCCACGTATACCCGTTGGGCGCATACGGACGGCCCAAAAGGTTGATCGCGTCGAGTCGCCACTCCACACCCCCGCGCTTCCAGCGCAGCGTGGCATCGAGCGTTTGGTAGGGATTGAGCGAGCGTTCCACAGCCCCCGTATTGTCGAGGAACTGACGTCCCACGGCGTGCAGGGTGGCTCGGGCAGAAATCCCCTTGCGCTGCCACTCCGCCCACGCGTTGCCCATTGCCTCAGGCGACAGGGCAATGGGGGTATTCAGGTACGTCGTGCGGACCTCACTAAAGTCGGCGTAGTCGTACATCACTTCTTCGAAGGCGGCGATGCGGTTGCGGCTCAGGGTGCTGTTGGCTCCGAGCTTCCATGCGGCCGAAGGAGCCCAAACGGCCGCCAACTCCAGGCCCCTGCGGTGGCTGCGGTCGACATTCGTGCGGACCAAAGCCCC
>JBEGTJ010000111.1:0-4460 GCA_041179465.1 Bacteroidota bacterium
CGGTCGTTCCGCTGGTTGGGCGCGGAACGGGACTGAGGACTCGTCATCACGGCGTCCAGTCCGCCACAAACAGATTGGTCGCGCGGGTTCCGCCGTTGTTGCGGTTGCTGCCCCACACCAAACGTTTGCCGTCGGGCGAAAACATCGGAAACGAATCAAACGCGGTGTCGAAGGTGACCTGCTCCAGACCGGTTCCGTCGAGGTTCACCATAAATAGATTGAAGGGGAAGCCCCTCGGCGAGGCGTGGTTGCTGCTGAACACGATCCGCGTGCCGTCGGGCGTAAAAAACGGAGCCCAATTGGCGCCGCCCAGCTGCGTGACCTGACGCATTTCGCTGCCGTCGACGCGGGCCACGTACAGCTCCATTTCAGTGGGTTCCACCAGATGCTCGGCCAGCAGGCTTCGGTACTTGGCCATGGCTTCAGGCGTTTGGGGACGAGACGCACGCCACACCAGCCATTCGCCGTCGGGGCTAAAAAAGGCGCCGCCGTCGTATCCCAAAGCAAACGTCACTTGGCGCACGTCGCTGCCGTCAAGCTTCATGGTGTACAGCTCGAGGTCGCCGCTGCGGTCGCTGGTAAACACGATGCGGTCGCCTCTGGGCGAAACCGTGGCCTCGGCGTCGTAGCCCGGCTCGTGCGTCAGCTGTCGGGTAATCCGTCCTTCGAGGTCCGCCGTAAACACATCAAACGTCGAATAAATGGGCCACACGTAGCGCCCGTGGGTGCGCTCGGGCTCGGGCGGACAGTCGGCGTCCCCCTTGTGCGTAGACGCATAAAGAACCTCTCGGTCGCCCGGCATAAAGTAGGCACAAGTGGTGCGGCCCAGGCCCGTGCTGAGCATGCGGGGCTTGGCTTCACCCTTGCCGGCATCTGAATACAGGTAGATCTGGTCGCACTTCGCGCCCCAGTCCGCATTGTTCGACTGAAAAACGAGGGATTTGCTGTCAAAGCTCCAGTAGGCCTCGGCGTTGTCGGCCCCAAAGGTCAATTGGCGCACGTTCTTGAGGTGCTTCTCGCCCGCATAGGTCAAGGTGGCCGGGTTGAATTCGCGCGGATTGGGCTTGGCGGTCTGGGCAATTGCCGTGGCCGCCAGAAGGGTCATTGCGGCGCCAAATAGGGCATTCATCTTCATTCCTTGGAGGTACTTTAGCGGCACAAACCTAGTCGCCCCGACGCCATGAATGCACGCCATATCCCAATCCGAAGCCTGTTTGCCTTGCATTTACCCCTGACCGTTCTCGCGCAGTCGGCCAAGCCGAACCCGAAGGCCGTCGAACGGCTCCGCGCCGACGTGTACGTGCTCGCCGACGACGCCATGGAGGGCCGCAAAGTCGGAACCCGCGGCGAGCACCAAGCCGCCGCCTACCTCAGCCGCCGCATGACCTCCCTCAAGCTGGCCGAGCACGAACTGGCCCCCGGCTACCGCGTCACCTTTACGGCACAACCCAAGGTGCACGGCGTCGCCCTCGGCGCGCCCGTCACCGGAACCAACCTCGTCGGCGTCGTGCCGGGCCGCAACCCCAAACTCCCGATTCCGCCATCCACAACGGAGCCGACGACAACGCCAGCGGCGTGGCCGCCGTACTCGAACTCGCCTACCGCTTCAAGCGCGCCAAACTCCAGCGCAGCGTGATCGTTGTCGCCTTTTCGGGCGAAGAGCAGGGCCTGTGGGGCTCAAACGACCTCGCCAAAAAGCTGGCCGCCCTGCCCGTTAAACCGGCCGCCATGGTCAACATGGACATGGTCGGACGCCTCGGTGCCACCCGCCAACTCGCCCTGTACGGCGTCGGAACCTCGCCCGCCTGGCCCCCCGCCCTCGCCGCGGCCGGAGCCGCCGACCGCTTTCGCCTCAAAATCGATTCGAGCGGCGTGGGACCCTCTGACCACACCTCCTTCTACCTCACCGACGTTCCGGTCCTGCACCTCTTTACCGGCCAGCACGCCGACTACCACCAGCCCAGCGACGACGCCGACAAAATCAACTACGACGGACTCGCGGAGGTCGCCGACCTCGTCGAAGCCGTGCTCCGCCACCTCGACGGCCAGGCCGAGATTCCGTTCACCAAAACCAAGAGCAGCGCCAGCGACACTCCGCGCTTTAAGGTGACGCTCGGAGTCGTGCCCGACTACCTCTACGACGGCCAGGGCATGCGCATCGACGGAACCACCGACGGCAAGCCCGCCGCCCGCGCCGGCCTTCAGCGCGGAGACGTTGTCGTTGCCCTCGGCCCCCACGCCGTCACCAACATGACCGGCTACATGGAGGCTCTCTCCCTGTTTGCACCCGGAGCCGAAACCACCGTGACCGTGCTGCGCGATGGGAAGGAGCTGACGCTAGCGCTCAAATTTTAACGTTTCTTGTTGCTTGTTTCTGGTTCTCGAGAAACCGCCAACGAGAAACAAGAAACCAGAAGCCGCCCGAGCACCTGCGGCGCTCAGCGCAACCTAAATCACAAAGCACTCTGACCGATTGGGGTATTTTGCCCCCATGAAACGCCTCACTACCCTCTTGGCGGTCACGCTCAGCGTAGCGGCCGCGGCCCAAAACTGGTTTCCGTACGAAGTCAGCCTTCAGCCCGTAACCTTCAGCGGATTGCCGGGTCTTCACTCGTTTGCGCACGGACAGTACCAGGGCGAGTGGGTTTTGGTCGGAGGGCGCACCGACGGAATCCATGCGCGCCAACCCTTTGCGTCGTTTCCGGCCGCCCAAAACAACAGCAACGTGTACGTCGTCAACCCATCGAGCGGCCAAGTCTGGTCGGCTCCGCTGACGACGCTGTCGGTCGCGCTTCAAGAACAGCTGCGGTCGACCAACCCCAACTACGCGCAGCACGGCGACAGCCTCTACGTGCTCGGCGGCTATGGCTACTCCGCCACCGCCGGAGCCCACAAAACCTACAACGGTTTGGTGGCCATGAGCCTTCCGGCCCTCATTTCGGCCGTCAAGGGCGGAACCTCACTCGCCCCCGCAATCGAAGTCATCAACCACCCGCGCTTTGCCGTCACCGGAGGCCACCTCGCCCTGCTCGGCAACCGATTCTACCTCGTCGGAGGCCACCGATTCGACGGCAGCTACAACCCCCACGGTCCCACCCACGGACCCGGGTTCAGCCAAGCCTACACGAACGCCGTGCGCAGCTTTGACCTGCGCCGTCCGGGCGGCCAGCTTCAGGTCGCCAACGTGGACTCCGTAGTCGACCCCGTGCACCTGCACCGCCGCGACTACAACCTCATGCCTCAGATTTATGCCAACGGCACCCCCGGCTTCATGATCTCGTCCGGAGTCTTTCAGCCCACCATCGACCTGCCCTTTTTGTACCCCGTCGAGGTCACGGCGACCGGAATCCTTCCGCGCACCGACTTCAGCCAGTACCTGAGCCACTACCACAGCGCGTCCACGGTGCTCTACGACTCGGCCACCGAGCGCAACCTCAACCTCTTTTTTGGCGGAATCTCGCAGTACCACTACGTCAACGGAACCCTTGTCGACGACCAAAACGTGCCGTTCGTATCGACCGTCTCGGCCGTCGTTCGCGATTCCGACCAAAGCCTGCACGAAGTGGTGCTGCCCGTGAGCATGCCTGGCCTCAAGGGCGCCTCTGCGGAATTTCTGCGCAACCTTGACGTCGCGCACACGCCCCACGAAGTCCAGCTGCTTCCCGCCAGCTTCGACAGCCTCGTCCTTGGCCACATTGTCGGCGGAATCGATTCGCAGCTCCAAAACGCCTTCACGAACAACTCCACCGGATCCACCTCGGCCACGCCCACGGTCTACCGCGTGGTCATCAAGCCCAGCAATGGCATTGGTGTCGAAGAGGTTCCGGCCACGCAGCCCTTCACTTTTTCGGTCCTTGGCCGCGGAACCAACGCCGCCATCCAGCTCCCGCTCGGCCGCCCCGAAACCGGACTCGACCTCTGGATGTACGACGCTGCCGGCCGCATCCTCTGGACCCAAACCCTCTACGACCTCCCCTCTGATGGCCGCATCGCCCTACCGCGTCCCACCCGCGGAACCGTCTTCATCGTCGCCAGCTGGGACGGCTTGTACCACAGCGAGAAGGTGGAGCTTTAGCGAGGTTGGCTCGTTAGCTCGTTGGTTGCTAGTTTCTTGTTTCTAGTGCAAGCGAAGCCGCGAAGCGCAGCAAGGCGTTCGGTTATAACCGGATTTACTTTTTCTCACCACGTTGAAATTAGTTATGTGGCTGGCTATCAGATGATAAATAAAACCAGTAGCCTCAGCGCCAGAAACAAACAACCAGTAACCCGCCACCGCGCCGTAAGCGCTCCAGCGCGAAGGGCAAAAACTAATGCGCCTGCAGCCACGTACGCCCCACCCCCGTCTCAGCGACCAGCGGAACCGAAAGCGTGAACGCCGCCTCCATTTCGGATTTGACCAGCTCGCGGAGCGCGTCCACCTCAGCCGTATAGGCGTCAAACACCAGTTCGTCGTGGACCTG
>JBEGTJ010000112.1:0-2806 GCA_041179465.1 Bacteroidota bacterium
GGGCATTGTGCCCGAATTCTTAATGCTGCTGCACGGAGTGATCGACTCCAAGGACATTCCGCTCAACGTCTCGCGCAGCTACCTGCAGGCCGACGGCAACGTCAAAAAGATCAGCGGACACATCACCAAAAAAGTGGCCGACAAACTCGAAGAAATGTTCAAGGCGGACCGCGCCGACTTCGAGCAAAAGTTCAAGGACATCGCCGTCATTATCGAGTACGGAATGGTGACCGACGACAAGTTTTTTGAGCGCGCCCAAAAGTTCAGCCTGCTGCGCAGCGCGGTCGACGACCAAACCTACACGATTGAGGAGTACCTGAACAAAATCAGCACGCTGCAGACCGACAAAGAAGGTACCCGAGTCGTGCTGTATACCTCCAACAAGGAAAGCCAGCACAGCTACATCCAAAAGGCCAAGGCCGAGGGGTACGACGTGGTGGTACTCGACTCTCCCATTGCGGGTCACTGGATCCAAAAGATCGAAGGGGCGCACGAAAAAGTCCGCTTTGCCCGCGTCGACAGCGACATGCTCGACAAGCTGATTCCCAAGGAGGGCGAGCGAGCGCACCTGCTGACCGACTCCGAAAAAGAAAGCCTCAAGGCCTACGTCGAAGGAGCCATTAACGACAAAAACTACAGCGTTCGGGTGGAAGCCCTGGCCAGCGACGACCTGCCGATGATGGTGGTGATGCCCGAGTACATGCGCCGCATGAAAGAAATGAGCGCCACCGGCGGCGGCGGTTTCATGGGCATGGGCGATTTCCCCGACCACTACGACGTGGTGGTGAACGGAAACCACGCGTTGGCGGGCAAAATCCTCAAAGCCGAGGAACCTGCAGACCGCGACCAGCTCATCCTGCACGCTAAAGACCTCGCGCTGCTTCAGCAAGGCCTGCTGACGGGCGAACGACTCACGGCGTTTGTCAACCGTTCCCTGGAACGTTTAGTCTAATCGAATAATCCGTTTAAACGCTTAAATTGTTCCCATGAAACGATTCGCCCTCCTCGCGGCATTCAGCACCTTTTCGCTGCTTGCCCAAGACCTGCCCCAGCTATCGCCCAAAGCCGTGGTGGAGCAACGCATTGGCCTGACCGACACCAAGCTCACCTACTGGCGCCCGAGCGCCCGCGGCCGCGACGTGTTCAACGAAGTCGTCACTTCGGGCCAGCACTGGCGCCTTGGAGCGAACAGCAACACCCTGCTCACCACCAGCACCGACCTTGAATTTCGAAACGGCATCGTTCCCGCCGGCACGTACAGCCTGTCGTTGTTTGCGAACGACGGCGAATGGACACTGGTAGTGAACCGCGACACGGAAGGCTGGGGCGTTTCGAGCTACGACGAAAAAAAGGACGTGCTTCGCGTGACCGTGCCCGTGGAAATGGGCCAAATGCGCTCCGAAACCATGGTGCTTTTTTGGGACAACATCCAAAAGAGTTCCGCGGATTTGGTCATTTCGTGGGGGGACCGCTCCGCGCGGTTTGCCGTGTCCGTTCCCACGGAGCGCCTGGCCAAGGAAAACCTAGACAAGGCCCTTGCCGATCCCAAGGCAGAATGGACGGTGTACCGCAACGCCGCCCGGTACGGCTGGGAAAACAAGCTCCCGCAAGCCGAAGAATGGGCCCGCAAAGCGGTAAGCATGAAGGCCGACAACTGGTACAACCACTACCTCCTCGCGCAGATTTTGGAGTCCAACGGCAAAAAGGCCGAAGCCTTAAAATCCGCCCAGCGCGCGCTGGAAGTGGGCCTTGCCGACGCCAAAAAGGCATCCAAGCCCTTCAGCAGTGAGGCCGACGTGCAGGCCCTGATTCGCCGACTGAAGTAATCCCTCGCCGGACCTCGGAGGGCATGAATGCAGAATTTCGCATTCATGCCCTTTTTTGTTGAACCAATACCCCAAAAAGCGGTTAAATGGGGTATGAAGATTAAACAAAGTTTGCCTTTTGCGGCGTTCATCGCCTTCAGCCTGCTGTCGTTCAATGCCTTAGCTCAGGCCACCCTGCGCGGAACTGTCGTCGACAACACCACCAACGAACCCATTCCCGGCGCCGTAGTGCGCGTCGACGGGCGTTCCGCCACCGGCACCACCGACATGGACGGCAAGTTCCGCATCGACAACCTCGCGCCCGGTTTGGTCAACGTCCGCATCGAGTCCTTCGGGTACGAGGCCTACACGGCCTTTGAGGTTCAGTTGACGCGCGCCAAGCCCGCCGAACTTCAGGTGCGGCTCAAAGAATCGGCCCAGCAGCTGCAGGAGGTTGAAATCACGGCCCAGTCCCAGTTTCAGCGCGTGGACCAGTCCCCCGTCAGCGTTCAGAGCATTGGCATTAACGAAATCCGACGCAATCCGGGCGCCAACCAAGACATTTCTAAGGTGATTCAATCGCTCCCTGGCGTCGCGAGCGGCGGAGCGGCCTTTCGCAACGACTTGGTGATTCGCGGCGGCGGCCCCAACGAGAACATTTTCTTTCTCGACGGAATTGAAATTCCGGCCATCAACCACTTTGCCACTCAGGGAGCTAGCGGCGGCCCGGTGGGCATGATCAACGTGAACTTCATTCGCGACGTCGACTTCTACACGAGCGCCTTCCCGGTGCAGCGCGGAGGCAGTTTGAGTTCCGTGATGGAACTGAACCTGCGCGACGGCTCCGAAGAAAAAGTCAACGGCATTTTTCAGGTCGGCGCCTCGGAGGTCGGATTGACCTTGGACGGTCCGCTTTCAAAAAAAACCACCTATCTGGCGAGCGTGCGCCGCAGCTACCTGCAGTACCTCTTTGGCGTCATTGGCCTGCCGTTTTTGCCCAC
>JBEGTJ010000113.1:0-3648 GCA_041179465.1 Bacteroidota bacterium
CGCTCGAGCAGCAGCACGAGCGTCCGCCGAGTGCCGAAGAGATTGCCACGAAGCTCGAAATGAGCGAAATGGACGTGAAGGAGTCGCTGCGCAACAGCGGCCGCCATGTGTCCATGGACGCTCCGCTGGTGGAGGGCGAAGACAGCAACTTGTACGACGTCTTGAATTCCGACGACAGTCCGAATCCCGACGACGACTTGATGGTGGACTCGCTGCGCACCGAGATCGAGCGTTCGCTTGCGACCTTGACGCCCCGCGAGGGCGACGTGATTCGCCTGTACTTTGGGCTCAACGGGCAGCACCCGTTGACGCTCGAGGAGATCGGCGAGAAGTTTGACCTGACCCGCGAACGCGTGCGCCAGATCAAGGAGAAGGCGATTCGCCGTCTCAAGCACACCTCGCGCAGCAAGATCCTCAAGACCTACTTGGGTTAATTCGGGGGCGGCGTACCTTAGCCGGTATGCGCCGTACCCTTATTCATTGTGCAACCGCACTGGCCTTGGCCGGTGCGGTTTTTTCGTGTTCGCCCGCCCAGAAAGCCCTGCGCCGCAGTGCCAAGCTCGAAGAGTCGGGCCTGTCCTACGAGGCCACGGTTTCAGCCCTTGAGGCCCTGGAGGCCAAGCGGACCAACGTCAACGCCGCCGCTGAGGTCAAGCGCCTCGGTACCCGCGAGGTGGCCCGCCAGGTGGCTGAGTTCCGCGCCCTCAACGCCGCTGGCGAAACGGTGGGTGCCCTCGACGCCTACGTGCGCGCCAAAGACCTTGAGGACCGCGCCAACCGCGCCGGGGTGCTCCTTACCGGCACGGCTGAAGCCGCCAGCGAGTACGCGAGCGCCCGCGCCGGCCACGTGGCCAAGCTGCGCCGCGAAGGGGCCTCGGCCCTTGCCGCTCAAGATTTCGCCGGAGCCGAGCGGCTGCTCGCCCAAGCGCTGAAGTACGATCCCGACAACGAACCGCTGCGCGGCGAGTGGCGCGAAGCCGTGGCCACCCCCATGTACCAGGAGGGCTTGCGCCGCCTTCAAAACCGCATGTGGCGCGGGGCCCACGACCAGTTCAGCGCATTGGAGGCCAAAATTGGGGTTCCGTACCGCGACAGCCGGGCCTTAATGGATTCGGCCGTAGCCGCCGGCCGGGTGACCGTGGGGCTGCGCGACGTCATCGCCCCCACCCGCCAAGAGATGGACCTCGCCGTGGGGCTGCGGGGCGACCTGTTCAGCCAGGTGCGCGCGCTCAACGATCCGTTCATCGAGTGGGTCGACTGGTCTGAAAAGGCGCGGTTTGCCGCCACCGCCCAGCCCGACTACGTGATCGAGCTCGAAATGACCGACTGGACCGAGGTTCCGGGCAGCATGACCCGCTACGAGCGCCAGGGCTACCGCCGCGAGACCTACGACGTGAAGCAGCCCGACGGCACGACCAAAAAAGAAGAGCGCTTCATCAAGGTCGTGTACTACGACGTCGACTACCGGGTCTTTGTGCGCGGAGCCCTCAACGCCAAGCTCGTGCAGGGCAACCGCATTTTGAGCCAGCGCGAAGTCTCAGAGCAAATGGAGCGCGTCATCGCCAGCGCGGAATACAGCGGCGACGCCAGCAACCTCTACCCCGGCCAGTGGTCGAGCATCCAAGAAGACAAGCCCGGCGACCGCGTCAACCGCGGCTCCAAGTCGTCGCTCGACGGACGCTTTCGCACCCGCTTTGACCCGTCGGTGGTCCCGACGATGCGCGACCAGGTGCGCTCGGCCCTCGCCGCCAAGGCCGCCCGCGAGCTTCGGGGGGCGATTGCCGACCCGAGCTTCATGCCTTAACCCGCAGCTAGCAACTCGCAACTTGCTGCAGCGCCGAAGGCTCGAAGGCCCTCCACTTGCATATTTTGCGTAAAAAGGACACTAAGGTTGCACGGTTGGGCGAATTGTTTTCGTTAGCTTAGGCCAACCTAAACGCTTTTTAATGTCTTCACTTCGCGCGATTTGGCGCTTGACCGCAGCCTGCTGGCTCTTTGCGGTGCTCGCGGTTAGCCTGCCCCTGGTGCGCCTCGCGGGCGGACCCTTTAGGGCCCATCGGTTCTTCTTGGGTTGGATCGGAGCCATGCACCGCCTGCTCAACCTCAAAGTGGAACGCATCGGAGCGCTTCCCGAAGAACCCAGCATCTTAATGGGCAACCACCCTTCGTACCTCGACATCTTTTTGTGCTACGACCGCCGGCCCACGGCGCTGGTGGCGGCGCGCGAATTCAAGTGGTTTCCGTTCGTCGGCTGGGCCGCTCAAGCGATTGGGACCGTGTGGATTCAGCGCAAATGCCCCGAGTCGCGCAAGCGCATTGTTCCCTGCCTCCTCGAGGCCCTGAGGACCCAGCGCAGCGCGTTCGTCTTCCCTGAGGGGCGCACCACCGACGGCGTGCTGCCGACCACCGTGCGCATGGGTATGTTTAAGGCGGCCGCCGAGGCTGGGGTTCCGGTGACCTACGTCGGAATCCGCTACGGCAACCGCAAAGCCGCCTACTTTCACGACCTCAAGGGCGGATTCCTTCCGCACCTACTGCGGCATCTGTGGTCGCTCCTGTGCGAGCCCCAAATTGAGGTCTCGCTGCGCTACAGCCGCCCGCAGCGCTTGACCTGCCCTGAGCGCGGAATGCGGCGGTTTGAAAACTTCGTGCGGTGGCACCTGCGGCGCGACGTACCTTTGCAGCCTGCGCACGCAGTTTATCGGGGCTGACCGGTTTTGACAGCAAGCCGAGGCGGTGTGTAAGCATGCCGAATCCGATAGGAGATTTGGCTTGTTTCACACAAGGTGTGAAAGCAGGACATCCCTCGAAATCCCGGTCCCACGGAGTTCGATCAAGGGGTGCCGTAAATGCGGGAACCGGAAGCCACCGGCCACTGAGGGCTTCTTAAATTGTAGTGGCTAAGTTTAAGGTAGGGTGTGGCTCCCCGGCCTTCGATCGAAAACCAATGATCCACTAAGCATGTAGAAAGCGCATGGTTTCCTTGTTTGGACGTGGGTTCAAATCCCACCAGCTCCACCAAGATGCTCGAACGCACGAAGCGCCCCGCAAGGGGCGCTTTTTTCATTTTAGGTCAGGCTCGTCGAGCTACGTTGGACGATGGCTTCAAATTCCCGCTGACGGATTCCAATCGCTACTTACCTCCAATATTATTGTAGGTGGCTGCTGGAATCGCCCCAAAATCCAATGTCGTTATTTTTAGTACCTTAGAGATACGATGAGCAGATCGCGCTTTTCACTAACTAAAAGTTCCGGGGGTTCGAATCCCTCTTCTTCCGCAGCATACTTTTATAATACTCAATATAAGAGCTTAGTAACTGCTAGTGGCGCTATAAAGGTTAATGATGAGTATTTGGAACTTGAAATTGATTTTGTTGTGATGAATTATTACTATTACCTCCTGATTGACCCATTTGACCATTATTTTGTCCATTATTTTGTAAAGGTTGTTGTGTTTGTTTAAATTGTGGAGAATTTGGAGGAATAGGAGTTTGAACAGGCATTCCAGTTTCAGGTAAAAATTGGTCATTAGGATTATCAATATTTTTATTTTTTTGTGATTTATAAATATTTTCAAGCCATACTAAACAGTTTTTACCTTCAATAGGTCCAGAATTATTTTGAACCATAATAGTAGGAATAATTTTA
>JBEGTJ010000114.1:0-2687 GCA_041179465.1 Bacteroidota bacterium
CGACCGCGCCCGGCGGCGAGCGCTCAGATGCGCGAGGGCAGCGCGACCGTCGCTTTGCCCGTGACGACCTTCTCGCCGCGCTGGTTCTCGGCCCAGACCTCCAGCTCGACGAGGTGGACGTCGTCTTCTAAGCTCTCGATGAGGGCCTTGCCACCATCAACATGATCCTCGGAAGCAGGTACGTCAAGCCACTCAGAGACCTCGCCGAGCAGTTCAAGAAGTACAACGACGCCTGCGTTTCGGCGTTCCTGGCCGGAAAAACCGACGAGCTGCTGCGCGAGCTGAAAAAGCTGAGCGGACTGGTTCTCGAGAACTTCGGGCCGATGATTCCGCACGACTACCACAGCCTGTGGCAGAAGGGCATCGACACCAACGCCTACTACCTGAAGCTTTGCGGCTCAGGGGGTGGCGGCTACATTCTGGGCTTCGCGCCCAACCTCGAGCAGGCCAAGGCCGAACTCGCTCCGCACCGAATGGACGTGGTTCTTCGCTTCTAAGCGAACGGTCATGCGTCGGCGCACCAAACTTCTGCTTCGCCTCACGGCCTTCTTGAGCCTCGTCCGCTGGACGCACATTCTGTTTTTGGCCGTCGCCCAAGGTCTTGCGGCGTCTACGCTGCTCCGCGGCGAGGGACCAGTGGCCTGGTGGACGCTGGGCGGAGTCGTGTTGACCACCGCCCTCATCGTGGCCGGTGGCTCGCTGTTCAACAGCTTTTATGACCTCGAACGCGACCTCGTCGAACGACCCTGGCAGACCCTTCTCGAGCGCCCGGTCGCCCGCAAGTACGGAATGAAGCTGGCCTTCAGCTTCTATGGTTTGGCCATCTTGGTGTCGCTGGCGGCGCTGCGTTGGCCGATTGCCTTGGGTTTTGGTTTTTTTGCCCTGCTCGTCTTTCTCTACTCCCACAAGCGTTGGGGCTACGGGGTAGGCGGATCCCTCCTCGTGAGCCTGCTCGCCTTTGCCCCGCTGCTCCTGCTTACCGCGGCCCTGCTCCCCCACTCGGGGCCGGGTTTTGTGCGCGGACTTCCGCTCGCCCTCGCCCTCATTGCGCTGGAGTGGCGTCGCCAGTGGGAACGCCGGCAGATTCCGCATTCGACCCCCGAAGAGCGGCGGCTGCGGGTGCGCCATCAATGGGCCTACAAGTTGCTGCTGGCCCTAAGCTTGGGCCTAATTCCGCTCCTGTAGCGGCGCTAGCGGAACACCGTGAACATTCCGCGGCGCTCTTCCACGAGCCCGTCGGGCAGCCATAGGAACACGCGGTAGCTGTAGGGGCCGGCGGGAACGCGCTCGCCGCCGTAGGTGCCGTTCCATCCGTTGGGATCCTGGCTGCTGTGAAACACCTGGAGTCCCCAGCGGTTGAACACCGCCCATTCCATGCGTTCAATGCCCGTAGCCACGACGGTGAAGCGCTCGTTCACCGCGTCGTTATTGGGAGTAAACGCCGACGGAATGTACACGTAGTGGTCCATTTTCAGCTCCACGGGGTAGGCCGCGCTGTCGCTGCAGCCCAGGGTATCGCGCACGGCGAGGCCCACCCAGTAGGTGCCCGGCCGGCCGTACACGTGGCGCGGATGCACCTGAGACGACGTGTCCCCGTCGCCAAAGTACCAGCGCACGTTCAGCGTGTCGGTCGAGAAGTTGGTGAAGCCGACGTCGAGGGGATTGCCCGGATCTTGGAGGTAGGTGAACGACGCCACGGGGCTCGGCACCACCCAGGCGTACACCGAATCTTCTTGGGCGATCAAGCAGTTGTCGGTCACCCGGAATCGGTACCACTGGCTCGCGGCCGGAGTAACCGTCCAAAGGGTGTCGGTCGGGCCGTTAATCCACTTGGTCGTGAGCTGTCCCTTGCCCATCTGGGCCCGGGCTCGAAGGGTTACGGCGTCTCCGGGGCACAAGTACAGCGTGTCGGACTCCGTGCGGATGGAGTCGTACGGCTCCACGTAAATGGTGATGCTGTCCACCCGCGGAACGGTGCTGCACTCGTCCCAACTCAGGTAGCGGAACGTGGTGGTCACGGGCGGCGCCACGGTGAGCAGCGTCGTTTGAAGGGTATCCGATTCCCAATAGCCCCATCGGTTGCCTTCTCCGCCCGACAGCGTGGCCCGCAAGCGCGTCACCGAACCGGGGCAGGCCAGGGTGTCGTTGCCCTGATCGATGGCGAGGGCGGCCTGCACCCCTACCCGATCGCGAATCCAAATGTCCACGGAGTCGGCGGGGTACACCGCGCAGTCGGTCGATACCGGCATCATGCGCACGCGCAGGAGCTCCAGGGGCTCGGCCACCCCGTCGTCTACGGGCTGGAACCACAAGGTATCGGTATTCTGGCCCGGATACAGGACCAAGCTGTCGGGGAGTCCGCCCGCGAAGTCCGCCGTAACGGCACTGCCCACGTAGTTGAACTGGGCAATCAAGGTGTCGCTGGTGGCCCCTTTGCGCTCAAACAATAGGTAACTCCTGGCGCAGCCCTCGACCATGACCGTATCGGTGAACGAAGCCCCCGCATTGGTGGTGGGCGTCAGGTTGATTTCGGGCAGCTTAAAGGAGCGCGCTCCGAGAAAGACCGCGGAGTTCAGCGCCCCGTCGCTCACGTCGGCAATCATCAATTTGATGGTGTAGGGAATGCCGCAGACTACGCCCGCCTTGGCGCGGAACACGTCGGTGAAGCCCTCGAGGTTGACGATGCT
>JBEGTJ010000115.1:0-2657 GCA_041179465.1 Bacteroidota bacterium
CTGTACAGCGCCTTCCACCTGCCGATTGACGCGGTCCCCGACATCACCAACAACCAAGTGCAGGTCGTCACGACGGCCCCGGCTCTGGCTCCGCAAGAAGTGGAGCAGTTCATAACCTACCCGGTTGAACTGGCCATGGCCAACCTCGCCGGGGTTGAGGAGGTGCGGAGCGTATCGCGCTACGGCCTTTCGGTGGTCACCGTCGTGTTCCGCGACGACGTCGACAACTTGGCTGCGCGCCAACGGGTCAACGAGCAGATCGACCAGGCGGCGGGGCAAATTCCGCCCGGAATCGAGCGCCCCGGCCTGATGCCCATCACCACCGGTTTGGGCGAAATTTACCAGTACACCCTCGAGGTGGACCAAGGCCACCGCTACAGTTTGGCGGAGCTGCGAAGCATTCACGACTGGCAAATCAAGCGTCAGCTCAGCGGCATTCCGGGGGTCGTCGAACTGAGCTCGTTTGGCGGACAGCTCAAGCAGTACGAAGTCGCCGTGAACCCCGACCGCCTCAGCGAAGTCGGACTGACCATGGCTGACGTGTACGACGCGGTGGCCCAAGGCAACCAAAACGCGGGCGGCGCCTACATCGAAAAATCCGAGGAGGCCTGGTACATTCGCCTCGAAGGGCTCTACCAAAACCTCAGCGACCTCGAAGCGGTGGCCCTTCGCAGCCCCGTGCTGGGGACCCCCGTGCTCGTGCGCGACGTCGCCGAAGTTCGGTTTGGGTCGGCGCCCCGGTACGGTGCCCTCACGCGCGACGGCAAAGGCGAGGCGGTGGGCGGCATTTTCTTGATGCTCAAGGGGGCCAACAGCTACGAAGTGACG
Source organism: Bacteroidota bacterium (assembly GCA_041179465.1). GTDB lineage: Bacteria > Bacteroidota > Bacteroidia > Flavobacteriales > Schleiferiaceae > TMED14. Next base: position 829 of record JBEGTJ010000115.1, read on the forward strand.
CAGGCCATTGAAGAACGCATGGCCCAGATTGCGTCGAGCTTACCTCCGGGAATCCGAATCGAACCCTACCTCAACCGCTCGGACCTCGTGGGCCGCGCCCTGAGCACCGTGAGCCGCAACCTCATTGAGGGCGGACTCATCGTCGTCTTCGTGCTCATCGTGCTTTTGGGCAACCTGCGCGCGGGGCTCGTGGTGGCGAGCGTGATTCCGCTCTCGCTGCTCTTTGCCCTGGGCTGCATGCGGTGGGCGGGCGTTTCGGCCAACTTGATGTCGCTGGGAGCCATTGACTTTGGCATTGTTGTCGACGGAGCGGTGATCGTGGTCGAGGCCGTTCTGGCCGCTATGCACGGCGCGGCGCGCATGTCGTCTCGAGAACGGGACGACGTGGTGGCCCGCAGCGCGGGGGCAATCTACCGCTCTGCCGCTTTTGGGGTGCTGATCATTTTGGTGGTGTTTGTGCCCATCTTGTCGCTGACGGGCATCGAGGGCAAAATGTTTCGCCCCATGGCCCAAACCGTGGGCTTTGCGCTGGTGGGCGCCTTGATTTTCAGCGTCACCTACGTTCCGGCCCTGGCCGCGCTGGTATTGAAGCCGAGCGAACGCGAAAATCGATCGGAGCAATGGATGCACCGGCTGCGGCTGCGCTACGCGTCGGTGCTGGAATGGGCCATTTCGCGGAGCGGAGCGCTGCTTTCCCTGGCCGTCAAGCTCTTTTTGGGGGCTATTGTGGTCTTCCAGCAGCTGGGAAGCGTGTTCATTCCGAGCCTTGAAGAAGGCGACTTGGCCATGCAGCTTTCGATACCGACGGGCAGCAACCTCGACGAAATAACGCGCATTACGACCCAAGCCGAGCAACGCCTCATGGCGAAGTTTCCCGAGGTCAAGCACGTCGTGAGCAAGATCGGCACCGCCGAGGTTCCGACCGACCCCATGCCCATGGAGGCCGCCGACGTCATGATTTTGCTCAAGCCCAAGTCGGAGTGGACCAGCGCCGAAACCCGCGAAGAGCTCGTGGCCCAAATGGAGGCCGAACTCGCCCACGTTTGGGGCGCCCTTTTTGAGTTCACCCAGCCCATTCAGCTGCGATTCAACGAGCTCATCAGCGGATCCAAGAGCGACATCGCCCTGCAGCTGTACGGAGACGACCTCGACACCCTGGCCGCGCTGGCGGGTCGAATGGCGTCGGCCGTCGAAGGGATTCCGGGCGCCGCCGACGTCAAGGTGGAGGCCACCCAAGGCATGCGCTTTTACCGCTGGGTACCCGACCGCCAGGCCATGGCCTACCACGGCATCACGCTGAACCAAGTGAGCCAAGCCATTGAGCACGGGTTTGCGGGCGGAATCGCCGGCACCGTCTACGAAGGACAAAAGCGCTTTGACGTCGCCGTGCGCTTGGATTCGAGCAGCCGAAGCGACGCCGCGGCCGGCTCGGTCATGCTGCGCAGCATCCACGGCGACTTGGTCCCCCTGACCGCCGTGGCCCAGCGCGTCGAAACGGTGGGCCCGTCGCAAATCAGCCGTTCGCAGGCCAGCCGACGGATTTCGGTGGGCATCAACGTGCGCGAACGCGACGTAGCAAGTGTCGTGGCCGACATCGAAACCCAGCTGGCCGCCACCGTCAAGCTCCCGACCGGCTACCGGCTGCACGTCGGCGGCGATTTTGAAAACCTGCGCGCGGCCGTCGCCCGCCTTCAGGTCGCGGTTCCGGTGGCCTTGGTGCTGATTTTCGTGCTCCTCTACTTCACCTTCCGCAGTGCGGCCTACGCCGCGGTGATCTTCTCGGCCAGTCCCCTTTCGGCGGTGGGCGGCGTGGCCTTTTTGGCGTTGCG
>JBEGTJ010000116.1:0-2642 GCA_041179465.1 Bacteroidota bacterium
TGAATGGCCTTCTCTTTGTTTTGCAGCTGCGAGCGCGTTTCGGTGTTCTCGATGACGATGCCCGAGGGCTTGTGGCGCAGGCGCACGCCCGTTTCGACCTTGTTCACGTTTTGCCCTCCGGCGCCGCTGGAGCGGAACGTGTCCCACTCAATGTCGGCCATGTTTACCTGAATGTCGATGGTGTCGTCGACCAGCGGATACACATAAACGCTCACGAACGAGGTATGGCGGCGTGCGTTGGAGTCAAACGGACTGATGCGGACCAAGCGGTGCACCCCGTTCTCGCCTTTCAGGTAGCCAAAAACGTATTCGCCTTCGATTTCGAGGGTTACGGTCTTCACGCCGGCCACGTCGCCCTCCTGAAAGTTCAGTTCGCGCACTTTGTGTCCGTTGCGCTCCGCCCAGCGCAGGTACATGCGCATCAGCATTCCGGCCCAGTCGCAGGACTCCGTTCCCCCCGCGCCCGCCGTCACCTGCAGGACGGCGCTCATTTTGTCTTCTTCGCCGCTGAGCATGTTGCGGAACTCCATGGTGCTCAGTTGTTCCTCGAGTTGGGCGACCGCGGCGTCGACGTCGGACTCGTCGATGATGCCCTCCCGGTAAAATTCGACCGACGCCTCTACCTCGCCCATCTGGGCCTGCACGGCTTCGTAGCCTTGAATCCAGTACTTGAGCTCGCGAATCTTGCGCATCGTGAGTTCGGCCTTTTTGGGATCGTCCCAAAAGCTCGGATTGCCCGTCTTCTCCTCTTCGTTGGCGACCGTAATGCGTTTTTCTTCGAGGCGCAGGTAGCCTTTGAGGTCGTGGATGCGCTGCTGGTATTCCTTAATTTTCTCGGGCGAAATCATGGCGGCAAAAGTACGCCACCCCCTACCTTCGAACCTATGAACCACGTGACTGCTGATTTTCGATCGGATACCGTAACCCGGCCCACCGAGGGCATGCTACGCGCCATGGCCTCGGCCCCCGTGGGCGACGACGTGCTGGGCGACGACCCCACGGTTCAACGGCTTGAGGCCGTGCTGGCCGAGCGCTTTGGCACTGAGGCCGGACTCTTTTGCCCCTCCGGAACCATGACGAACCAGATCGCGGTCAAGGTGCACACCCGGCCCGGCGATGAATTGATCTGCAGCAAGTTGGCCCACGTGTACAACTACGAGGGCGGAGGCCTTGCCTTCAACAGCGGCGTGCAGGTGCGGGTAGGCGGCGACGACTACGGCCGGCTGACGGCCCACGACGCCGAAGCCCTGCTGCAGCCCATGGACAACGTGCACGCGGCCCCCACCCGACTTGTCGTGGCCGAAAACACGTCGAACAAAGGCGGCGGAACCACGTTGGGGCTTGCGTCCCTCCGCGAGCTGGGGGCGTTTGCGCGCACCCACCGCCTGGGCTACCACCTCGACGGAGCCCGTTTGTTCAACGCGCTCGTCGCCGACCGCGAGCAGCCCGAGGACTACGGACGCCTCTTTGATTCCCTGTCGATTTGCTTGTCCAAGGGCCTCGGAGCGCCGGTGGGCTCGGTACTCTTGGGTTCGTCGGCCTTCATCGCCGAGGCCCGGCGCATCCGCAAGCGGTTGGGCGGCGGAATGCGGCAGGCGGGCTACCTCGCGGCCGCCGGACTCTACGCCCTGGAACACCACGTCGACCGGCTCGCCGAGGACCACGCCCGGGCAGCGCGCTTGGCCGCGTTCATGAAGGAGCTCGACTTCGTCGCCGAAATCAAGCCGGCTGCGACCAACATGGTCCTGTTTCGGTTGGTCGAGGGGGCCGACGCGTCCGCGCTTTTGGCGCACCTCGAGGCCGCCGGAATTCGCCTCATCGCCATGGACCGGCACTGGCTGCGGGCGGTGCTTCACTACGACGTCGGCGACGCCGAACTGGAGCTGCTGTGCGGCGCCCTGGGCCGCTGGCGCCGCTAGGCTTCGGACCGAAAGGCTTCGAGCGCCAGGCCGCGGTCGTATCCTTTGCGCAGGCACCACTGCACAAATTCGTGTTCGTCGGCAAACGCTTCTTTTTTGCGCTGGAGGTAGGCCCGCATTTCGGCCGCGTCCAGCTCGTCGAGCCCTGCGGCGATGCAGGCCGACGAAACCCGCTTCGCCTGAAGTCCTTGGGCAATCTTGCGCGGTCCCCAGCCCTTGATGCGGAATTTTCCGCGGGCGAAGGCCCGGGCGAACCGCTCCTCGCTGAGGTAGCCGTCGGCCATCAGTTCGGCCACCAAGTCGGCCTGGGCCTCGGGAAGGACGCCCATCGAGTACAGCCGCTCCGCCACCTCGCTTTGGCAGCGCTCCTGAAAGGCGCAGTAGCGCTGAATCGCCGCGCGGGCGGCGTCAAGGGTGTAGGTTTTAGTGCGGGCAAAAGCCATGCTGCGAAGAAACAAAAAAGGCGGCCACAACGGGCCGCCTTAAACGAGTATAAGCGTAGGTACTAACCGATTTTTTTACCCTCGGCGTCGGCAAAGCGGTACTCCAGCATTTTGAACGCGTCCCGAGAGACCACTTTCAGCTTTTGACCGGTTATGCGCGACCACTTAAATTCATGGGTCTGCCAAAACCAGCCCTGCTTGAGGTACGCCGCCAAAAAGGGGTGCACGTGCAGGTAAATGGTTTCGGAATTGCCTTTCTGCTTGCGCCCCGCCGTGATTT
>JBEGTJ010000117.1:0-2568 GCA_041179465.1 Bacteroidota bacterium
CGCGGCGCACGGTTTCGTTTTACCGCTACGTGCGCCTCGAAGACCCCAAGGCCGTGCGCGACCGCCTCTTCGCCGAGTGGGACGCGCTGGGCGTCTTGGGCCGGGTGTACGTGGCCCGCGAGGGCGTCAACGCCCAGATCAGCGTGCCCGAGCCCCACTGGACGGCGTTTGCCGACGCCCTCTACGCCTGGCCGGAATTCGACCGCATGCCCTTCAAGTTCGCCGTCGAAGACGACGGCAAGTCCTTTTTGAAGCTGGCGATCAAGGTCCGCCACCAAATTGTGGCCGACGGCCTTGCCGAAGACGAATACGACGTGACCGACGTGGGCCGCCACCTGTCCGCCGCCGAGTGGAACGCGCTGATGAAGGCCGGCAACGCCGTGGTGGTCGACATGCGCAACCACTACGAGTCTGAAGTGGGCCACTTCGAGGGCGCGGTGCTGCCCGAGGCCGACACCTTTCGCGAGGAGTTGCCCGAGGTCCTGGCCAAGCTGCGCGGCAAAGAGGACGCTCCGGTGCTGCTGTACTGCACGGGCGGAGTCCGCTGCGAAAAAACCTCGGCCTACCTGAAGCACCACGGGTTTCAGAACGTCAACCAGCTGCACGGCGGAATCATTGACTACATCCGCCAGGTGAAGCAGGAGGGCCTCGAGAACACGTTCAAGGGCGTGAATTTCGTGTTCGACGAACGCCTGGGCGAGCGCATCAGCGACGACGTCATCGCCCACTGCCACCAGTGCGGAACCCCTTGGGACCGCCACACGAACTGCGCGAACAAAGCCTGCAACCTGCTGTTTTTGCAGTGTCCGAGCTGCGCGGAACAGCACGAAGGCACGTGCTCGGCCGAGTGCCACGAAGTCATTCACCTGCCCGAGGAGGCGCAGGCCGAAATCCGCCGCAACGTCGGCGCCCACGGCGGCACCAAGCGCTTTCACCGCGCCCGCCCCGAAGAATTCAACCAGGGCGCTTTGTCCCCCAAAACCCCGTAACCAACCCTCGTTATGCCGTTCTACCACCAACTCGGAAGCATTCCCGCCAAGCGCCACACGGTGTTTGAAAAGGCCGACGGATCGGGCATTCACTACGAACAGCTCTTCGGAACCGAAGGCTTTCACGGAATGGCCTCGCTGCTCTACCACCTGCACCGCCCGACGATGATCCGCACGATTTCGGAACCCGTCGACGCCCGCCCCGTAGCCGCCCTCGGCCACAACCTCAACCCGCGCATGCTCCAGGGCTTTAAGGTCGAGCCCGCCCACGACTTTTTGGCTTCGCGCCGCACCGTGCTCTTCAACGACGACGTGGCCCTGCAGAACGCGGCGCCCACGCGCGGAACCGACGGCTACTTCTACAAAAACGGCGACTCCGACGAGCTCATTTTTGTGCACCAAGGACGCGGCGTGCTGACTTCGCTGTTCGGAACCCTGGAATTTGGCGAGTGGGACTACCTCGTGATTCCGCGCGGAACCATCTACCAAATCACCTTCGATACGCCCGACAACCGCCTCTTCATCACCGAGTCGCGGTCTCCGATTTTGACGCCCAAGCGCTACCGCAACGAGTTTGGCCAGCTCCTCGAGCACTCGCCGTTCTGCGAACGCGACCTGCGCCGCCCGACCTACTTGGCGCCCACCGACGCCTTGGGCGAGTTCACCATCAAAATCAAAAAAGAGGGACTCATTTACGACGTGGTCTACGCGTCGCACCCGTTTGACGTGGTGGGCTGGGACGGCTACCACTACCCCTACGCCTTCAACGCGCGGAATTTTGAGCCGATTACCGGCCGCATCCACCAGCCGCCGCCCGTGCACCAAACGTTTGAGGGCCACAACTTCGTGGTCTGCACGTTTGCGCCCCGCCTGTACGACTACCACCCCAAGGCGATTCCGGCCCCCTACAACCACTCGAACATCGACTCTGACGAGGTGCTGTACTACGTCGACGGCGACTTCATGAGCCGCAACCACGTCGAAAAAGGTTTTATTTCGCTGCATCCGGGCGGAATTCCGCACGGTCCGCACCCCGGCGCCTACGAGCGCTCTATCGGCCAAAAGGAGACGCAGGAGCTCGCCGTGATGGTCGACACCTTCCGCCCGCTTCGCCTGACGCAAGACGCCCTCGACATCGAGTGGCCGAACTATACCCAATCTTGGCTGTAACTAGTTGCTAGTGGCTGGTTACGGCTCCGCCTTAATTTCGCATCATGTCTGATTTTCTACCCTTGAACGGCACCGACCACGTAGAGCTCTACGTCGGCAACGCCAAGCAGTCCGCCCACTACTTTAAAACGGCCTTTGGCTTTCAGGATCTGGCCTATGCCGGACTCGAAACCGGCCTCAAAGACCGCACGTCCTACGTCCTGAAGCAGGACAAAATCGTGCTGGTCCTGACCTCAGCGCTGACGGCCTCGAGCCCCATCAACGACCACCTGGTCACGCACGGCGACGGCGTAAAAAACGTAGCCCTTTGGGTCGACGACGCCACCCAAAGCTGGAAGGAAACGACTTCGCGCGGGGCCGAGTCCGCTTTTGAGCCCTACACCCTGACCGACGAGCACGGCAGCGTGGT
>JBEGTJ010000118.1:0-4155 GCA_041179465.1 Bacteroidota bacterium
TACGATGATGTCGTTGCCCTCGATGTTGTAGAGGTCCACCTGAGGCTTGATCTCGGACTTGGTGTGGCCGTAGTTTTTGTTCAGCCAAGCCATGTCGATTTCGTTGTCGAAGTGGCCGATGTTGCACACGACGGTCTTGTCCTTCATCAGGCGGAAGTGGCGCTCGGTCACGATGTTTTTGTTTCCGGTCGCGGTGCATACGATGTTGGCGCGCGGAATGGCGTTGTCCATCTTCTTGACCTCGTACCCGTCCATGGCTGCCTGAAGGGCACAGATGGGGTCGATTTCGGTCACGATCACACGAGCTCCGGCCCCGCGGAACGAAGCCGCCGTGCCCTTGCCCACGTCGCCGTATCCGGCAACTACCACGACCTTACCGGCCATCATCAGGTCGGTGGCGCGGCGTACCGCGTCAACCGCCGATTCTTTACAGCCGTACTTGTTGTCGAACTTCGACTTGGTCACCGAGTCGTTGACGTTGATGGCGGGCAACGGGAGGCTGCCTTTAATCATGCGCTCGTACAGGCGGTGCACGCCGGTGGTCGTCTCTTCAGAGATTCCGCCAATGCCGGCCACGAGCTCCGGGTAGCGGTCCAGCACCATGTTGGTGAGGTCGCCGCCGTCGTCAAGGATCATGTTGAGGGGCTGCTTGCCTTCGCCAAAGAACAGGGTTTGCTCGATGCACCAGTCAAACTCTTCTTCAGTTTGGCCCTTCCAGGCGTAGACGCTGATTCCGGCGGCGGCGATGGCGGCCGCGGCGTGGTCCTGCGTCGAGAAGATGTTGCACGAAGACCAAGTCACCTCGGCACCTAATTCAACGAGGGTTTCGATAAGGACCGCAGTCTGAATCGTCATGTGGAGGCAGCCGGCCACGCGCGCTCCGGCGAGGGGCTTGCTCGGGCCGTATTCTTTGCGAAGGGCCATCAGTCCGGGCATCTCAGCCTCGGCAAGGGTAATTTCTTTGCGTCCCCAATCGGCGAGGGACATATCCTTTACTTTGTAGGGCACGTAGTTCGTGGCAGTGGTCGAAGACATAGCAATGATTATTTGGAGGCGCAAAGATACGGAACATTCGGGGGCTGAAGTCGCCGAAGTCGGTCATTTTGGCCTCGTCCTTGCGCGGATTTCTCTTGGTCAAGCCGCTGATTTTGAGGCCGCATTCCCCGATTTTTCGGAATTTTTCTCGCCTTCGGACCTATTGCGGTGGTCCGAATTCAAACCCGGACCCCGCCGTACCGCATTTTTGGCGGCCCGACTCGCGCTAACCGAGGTGCTGCGAGGAACTTCGCTCGGAATTCGCGATTTGAGCTACGACGGGGAGCGCCCGGTCCTCCCCCAAGGCTACCTCAGCCTTTCGCACGGCGGAGATTGGGCCGTCGCGGCCTACCACCCCCTCGTGCCGGTGGGGATTGATGTGGAGGCTCCGCGGGCCCAACTCGAGCGCGTGATCGCCCGAGTGGCTTCGGAACGCGAAGTAGCGGAACTCGACCGTGCGACGGTTTGGGGAGCCAAAGAGGCCGTGTACAAGGCGGCCGGAATCCAAGGGCTCGACTGGAAGAAGGAAATCGACGTACGGTCGCACCGAGAAGCCGTATGCACCCGTGGTGGCGAACGCTACGCGCTTGAAGCGTTTGCCATGGGCGCGGACCAGGTGGTGGTGGCCGTGAGGCAACCGCTGCGCGTCGTCCTGACCGGCCCCGAAAGCGCGGGAAAAACCCAGCTGGCGGCGCAGCTTGCCCGAGAATTCCGCACCCTGTGGACCCCCGAAATCGCCCGAGAATACTTGAGCGAATACGGCCCCGACTACGCGCCCGAGGATGTGGTTAAAATGGCCCACCTTCAAACGGAGCGTGCCGAAGAGGTGGCGGCAAGCTGCACTGAGGTCGTGGTGGAGGACACCGACGTGCTGACGCACCGCATTTGGTTCCGCGAAAAGTACGGTCGCCCCCACCCTGATTTGGAGGCCATGCCCCTCCATGGCGACCTCTACCTGCTTTGCGCTCCCGACCTCGCTTGGACCGAAGACCCCCTGCGCGAGCACCCCAAAGAGTCCGACCGTCATCGACACTTTGAGCAATACAAGACTGAATTAGAGTTACATAAAAAAACATACTCGGTGGTTTCAGGACAGGGTTCCGCGCGAAAAACGAGCGCACTTCGAACACTTGAAGCGTTTGGCGTGTTACCTTTGGCGAAGCACAGGGGTGCCGGCGAAGAAATCCGGCTGAGATGATACCCTAGAACCTGGGCGGGTTATGCCGCCAAGGAAGTCGCGAAGCCGCACCCTCAGCGTGCGGGCATTTCTGTGCACGAGAACCGTTTAAAAAACCGTGCACGATGAACCAACGTTCCGTTTTTGTCCTTATGCTGGGCTTTTCGTTGACGCCCGCAACCGCCCAGTGGATTCGGGCAGCCGAAACGCCGGCGGGGTCTGACACCGTCCGAACTCAGGTACTCAATGAGGTTTCGCTGGTGGCCAGCCGACCAAGCGCCCGCATTCCCATGCCCCAGATTCGGCTCAAACCCGCGGACCCGTTTTTGCTTCAGGGACTTCCTTCATTTACCGCGGCCAGCGACGCCGGTAACGGGTTCGGCTACACGTACTTGCGCTTTCGCGGCATGGACCAGACGCGAATCAACGTCACGGTGAACAATGTGGCGCTGAACGACCCCGAATCGCACGGCGTCTTCTGGGTGAACACGCCCGACCTCGGGTTGAACGCCAATTCTTTGGTGGTGCAGCGGGGGGTGGGGACCTCGACTTTGGGCAGCGGAGCCTTTGGGGCTTCGCTCTCGTTCGAGGTGGGCGTGCCCGACGACACGGCAAGCCACATCTTAACGGCCAACTACGGTTCGTTCCATTCGGCGCGCATTAGCTATGCCTTCCACAGCGGCCGCATCGGACCCAAAAAGCGCTGGTCGACCACCGGGCGGGCGACCGCGATGCGCAGCGACGGTTTTGTAGACCGCTCAGGCAGCCAACTCCAGAGCTACCTGTTTGGTGCCCAGTACCGCCTTCCCGCGTTCACCTGGCGCTTGGTCCATTTTGCCGGTAGCGAGCGCACCCAGCAGGCCTGGTACGGCATTCCTGAAGCTAAGTTCCGCGGCGACGAGCAGGGTGTTTTGGAGTACCTCAGCCGAAACGGCATTGGAGGCGCGGACTCCGCCAACTTGGTCGAAAGCGGCAACGCGACCTACAACTTCTACCGCTATGCGAACGAAATCGACCAGTACACCCAGCGCCACTACCAGAGTTTGATGACGTGGATCATCAGTCCGCGCTGGCACTTGACGCAGACCGTGGCGGTGGTTACCGGCAAAGGCTACTTTGAGCAGTACCGACCCTTTATGACGTTTGCCTCGCTGGGACTGCCCAATGTTCCCGTAGGCATCATGGAGCTCACGGGGACTGAAGGGGTGCGGCGGCGCTGGCTGGACAACGGCAGCTTCGGCGGAACGACTTCGCTCCAGTACCGCGGCGAGCACTTCCGGTTCGTGGCCGGCATGCAGGATCAGGTGTACGACGGGCTCCACTACGGAACGTTGCCGTGGTTGCGCTACAATCCGTTGGGCGGACTCGACGGGAGCGTGACCGTTGAGGGCGTTCCGGTGGGCACGCTGTCGGCACAAGACCATCGGTTTTATGAGGGTTCAAGTCTTAAGTACGACGCCGCGTACTTCGGACGCGCGGAGTGGAGCTTCGGTCCATGGACCTACATGGGCGACCTGCAGGTTCGCCAAATTGACTACGAAGGCGCAGGAAAAGACGTGGATCAAAACGCCTACGATTTTGACGCGTCCTACCTGTTTTTTAATCCTAAAGCGGGGGTTTCGTACCAGGCCCGCGATTGGACAGTGCGCGCTTCGGCCGCTCAAGCGCACCGCGAGCCGATTCGCTCGGACTTTATTGACAACGCGGTGGCTCCGCGGCCCGAACGGGTAACGGATTTTGAGTTCGGAATCGAGAAGCGCACCGACCGTTTTTGGGTCGAAGCCAACGTGTACCTCATGGAGTACCAGGATCAGTTGGTTCCGACCGGCGCCCTCAACGACGTCGGGGCTTTGGTCCGCACGAATGTCGACCGCAGCCACCGCAGGGGCCTGGAGTTGGCGGCCGTTTGGGCTCCTTCGGCCGCATGGAAGCTCGGAGCCAAC